>JBQCDC010000434.1:0-2348 GCA_051961575.1 Marmoricola sp. | reverse complement strand
ATTGCCCTTGCGCAGTTGGTCGATGGTGCGCTCGCGTTGGGCCTGCACGACGTCGCCGTTGATGGCGGCGGCGGAGAAGCCGCGGGCGCGGAGGCGCTCGGCGAGCTCCTCGGTGGCCTGCTTGGTGCGCACGAAGATGATCATCCCGTCGAAGTTCTCGACCTCGAGGATCCGAGTGAGCGCATCCAGCTTCTGGTGGTGCGCGACCTTGACGTAGCGCTGCGTGACGTTCGATGCGGTCGCCGTCTTCGACTTCACGCTGATCTCGACGGCACCCGGAGCGTGCAGCTGGGTCATCCGGCGGATCTGGCGCGGCATCGTCGCGGAGAAGAGCGCGACCTGCTTGTCGTCGGGGGTGGTCGAGAGGATCTGCTCGACGTCCTCGGCGAAGCCCATGTTGAGCATCTCGTCGGCCTCGTCGAGCACCACGAATTTGAGGGCGCTGAGGTCGAGCGTGCCCTTGTCGAGGTGATCCATGATGCGGCCCGGAGTACCCACGACGACGTGCACGCCGCGGCGCAGCGCCGAGAGCTGGATGCCGTAGGCCTGGCCGCCGTAGACCGGAAGCACGTGGATGTTGGGCAGGTGTGCGGCGTAGCGCTCGAATGCTTCGGAGACCTGGAGGGCGAGTTCGCGGGTCGGTGCGAGGACGAGCGCTAGAGGGAGCTTCTGGCTGAGGTCGATGCGCGACAGGATCGGCAGCGCGAAGGCGGCCGTCTTACCGGTGCCTGTCTGGGCCAGGCCGACGGCGTGGTGGCCGTCGAGGAGCGGCGGGATAGCTTCCGCCTGGATCGGAGAGGGCGTCTCGTAGCCGACATCGCTCAGTGCGCGAAGTACCCGCGGATCCAAATTTAGATCCGCAAAAGTCACTACATCGTGCTCATTTGTTGCTTCGCCCTGCTCATTCACCACCCAAGCGTAGGGGTGGCGAGCCCTGCGGGACTAATTTCTGACCCGCAGGGCCCGCCGCAATCGGTGCCGCTAGGGCCCAGTAGTCGTGTCGCTGACCGACTTTCCACCAGCCACCCATGTCCGCACGATCTTCTGTGCGACGAAGCTGAATGCAGTGGTATTGCCCGCTGTGGGCGATCCCGTGAGTGAGTAGCTCACCACATGCGCAGTGGCCAGCCTGATCTGGAAGTACAGCACCATGCTGCCATTCGCCGCCGGGCGATAGAAGTTGAAGGTGCAGCTGCTCAGATCCTCGCCGTTGATCTCGGCACGGACCAGTCCGATGGTGGCTTGACCCAGACCCGTCGTGACCTTGATGCCCTTCTCGTGAGGCGCCGGTAGTCGCGTCGTCGAGCTCGACGTGGTGATCCCGTCGGTCAACTTCGAGATCGACCAGAGTCCGCGATGCCCGGCGACTGAGCTACCCGACCCGATGACTCCTTGCGTTGCGCCCGTACAGGTACCGCCGATCGCTGCCGCGGTGCCGAGTGCTTCATTGCCGGCGCCCGGCGTCAGAGCCACCACACCGACCGTCGAGGCCACCACGCCGCTGGCGAGTATGGCGGCCGTTCGTATCCGTCGTGTCCTAAACATTCATGCCCTCCTCTGTGATGCTCCCCCCGTCGGATACGAGCATCTTCACTCCGGGCGTGCCGAATGGCCAGGGTCGGGATCCGGGAAAGTAGACTCGCCGCGGCCCAACGAATCGACCGCGACCGAGGAGCTCGACTATGCGGAAAGTGCTGCTCGCCCCCGCAATCGTGGGTGTGCTCTCGGTCGCCGGCTGCTCGCTGCAGCAGACCAAGGTGATCGACACCCCGAATCCGTCGGGCACCAAGACGGTGATCGTCCACCCGCCGCAGGCTTTGGCTTGGAACGTGACTTGGAGCTATTACGCGGCGAACAACGTGCGCTTGAACTACCCGCTGTGCCCAGGCCAGAAGGTCGTCGGGCGGCCGCACGTGAAGCAGGATGCCAGCAACGTTTCGATCACCCTGCTGGCGACGCAGGCCACCTGCGCTAATCCGGTGACGAAGAACATCACCGTTCAGCTCGGCAAGCCACTCGGGAATCGACCGCTGACGAATCCAGCCCTCCTGCAGTAATTTCCCGTTGTCCTGCGATTCGGTCGTTTGAGGCGGAAACTGGGGTCGTGACCCGGTGGGAGGCGTGGTCACCGCATGGTTCCTTTCGTGGGGACCATGCGCATTGAGGGAGGGGAGCCCCATGACCGCACTGCTTGACCCCACGCCCATCGTGGAGCCGTTCGAGGTCGCGCCGTTTGACGATGTCGCGCTCAGCGAGATCGCCCTCGCGGATCTGTTGGATCGCTGCGAGCGGATGCACCGCAGTCAGATTCAGCACGACCCGCATCGCTGCCTGGTCTGCTTCGGCGT
>JBQCDC010000433.1:0-4274 GCA_051961575.1 Marmoricola sp. | reverse complement strand
GTCGAGGCTTCTCGTCGCGACGACCCGGCCGTGGCCGAGATCAAGGGGTCCTCGCGCATGGTCGAGCTGCTGCGCCGCACGGTGCGCCAGTCGGTCCCCGGCTCCCCGCGCCACTTCTCCTTCTTCTACCGCGACGACCGCATCGAGCTCGGGTCGCGCGAGCTCGGCCAGGTGCGTCGCAACCTGCTCGGGATGGGCACCCGCAACCAGTCGACCACCAAGGTGGCCAGCACGCTCATCGACGCGATGTGGCGCCAGGTCCGCAGCGATCGTGGGCGCGAGCGCGGCAAGGACGACTTCGCCGAGGACCTCCGCACCAACGACGCCTTCCTCGAGTTCGCGTCGCTCTGGTGGCCGGTGCTCGACGCGACCACGGTGCTGGGCTGGCTGCGCGAGCCCGAGTTCCTGCAGCGCGTCGGCGACGGCATCCTGGCCGAGGACGAGATGCGCCTGCTCAGCAAGGCCTGGGCGACACACGCCGACCTGAGTGTCGATGACATCGCCCTTCTCGACGAGATCCGTTATGCGCTGGGGGACCCGCCCGTGGTCGGCCACGAGGACGAGGACCCGCTCGGGCTCGCCGACGCCTCGCTGCACGAGCTCAGTACGGCAGCGGATCGCGAGTACGCGGGTGGTCCGGGTTGGACGCCGCCCAGCAACCGGATCGAGGACGACGCCTACGCGCACGTGCTCGTGGACGAGGCTCAGGACCTCACGCCCATGCAGTGGCGGATGCTCGGCCGTCGAGGCCGTACCGCGACCTGGACCGTGGTCGGCGATCCGGCGCAGTCGTCGTGGCCGCACCCCGAGGAGGCCGCCAAGTCCCGCGGCGAGGCGCTGAACCCGCTCGGCGCCAGCGGCGGCAACCGCCCGATCCACGAGTTCCACCTCTCCAAGAACTACCGGAACTCCTCCGAGATCTACGCCTTCGCCGCCGACTACGCGCGCCGGGTCGGGCTCAACGCTGACCTCCCCGAGGCGGTTCGCTCGACCGGCGTGGAACCTGTTCGCCTCCGCGTCGACGACCTTGAAGCAGCGACCAAGCAGCACATCAGCGAGCTGGTCGATGCGGTCGACGGAACCGTCGGCATCGTCGTCCCAGTCGCGCGCCGAGCCGAGGTCCAGCGCTGGCTCGAGGCCTGGGCTTCGGAGGTTGAGGAGCCGCGAAGTTCGGAGGTTGAGGAGCCGCGAGGCGGCGTCACGAAACCGGAGATCACCGGCCCCGACGCCCGAATCGCCGTCCTCGACGGCCTCGACACGAAGGGCCTCGAGTTCGACGCGATCATCGTGGTGGCGCCTCAGGAGATCGAGGACGAATCGCCGACGGGTACCGCAACGCTGTACGTCGTTCTCACTCGCGCGACGCAGCGACTAGTGACGCTGAGCCCCATCACCTCCTAGAGTGCGGACACCCGCCAAATCTGAAGGGGTGTCACGTTGAAGGTCCGCATCGCTTGCTTGGCCGCTCTGGCCGCAGCCGTCGCACTGATCAGCCCGGCAGCATCCAACGCCGCCACCACGGTCACCCCGGTCAAGCCACTGCCCGCCGGCTTCCTCTGGGGCGTCGCCACCTCCGGCTTCCAGTCCGAGGGCAGCTCGCCGGACAGCAACTGGACCCGATACGTCGCCGCCTCCAAGGGCAAGGACGACCCGATCGGCACCTCGGCCGACTTCCGCCACCGCTACGCATCCGACATCGCCCTGGCCAAGAACCTCGGCGTGAAGGTCTATCGCCTCAGCATCGAATGGGCGCGCATCGAACCCCAGCCGGGCGTCTGGGACCAGACGGAGCTGGCCTACTACGACTCGGTGATCAACACGATCCTCGCCAACGGCATGCGCCCGATGATCACCCTCGATCACTGGGTCTACCCGGGATGGGAGGCGGCGCGAGGTGGTTGGGCCGGAAAGACGATGCCTTCCGACTGGCTGACCTTCGCGAAGCGGGTGGTCAATCGGTACGTCTACGCGAACCCGCTGTGGGTGACCTTCAACGAGGCCACCTTCTATGCGGTCCAGGAGCTGCAGAACAAGGGCCTCTCGCCCTTGTCGCTCGGCACGATGCTCACCGCGATGGTGAACGATCACAAGGCCATCTACACCTACATCCATGCCCGCCAGCCCGCGGCCATGGTGACCTCCAACGTCGCCTACATCCCGTCGCTGGCTTCGGAGCTCGACGCGCTCTTCCTCAATCGGATCGCCTCCTCGCTCGACTTCATCGGGATCGACTACTACTACTCGATCAACCCGACGGACCTCAGCGCCTACAACGCGTTCATCGGCACGCCCTGGAAGGCGACCGTGGCAGCGGACGGCATCTACTACACCCTGCGGCACTACGCCACGGCGTTCCCGAAGAAGCCGCTGTACATCGTCGAGAACGGCATGTCCACGGACAACGGCGCGCCGCGTCCGGACGGCTACGACCGGGCCAATCTGCTCCGCGACGACATCTACTGGCTACAGCGTGCGCGCGACGCCGGCATGAACGTCATCGGCTACAACTACTGGAGTCTCACCGACAACTACGAGTGGGGCAGCTACAGCCCGCGGTTCGGCCTCTACACGGTGAACGTGCTGACCGACCCGACGCTGACCCGGCATCCCACGGATGCCGTTCCGGCCTACACGGCGATCATCGCGGCGAACGGCGATCCCTCGACCTACCGCCCGACTCGGCCGCCGGTGTTCTGCTCGCTCGTCGATGCGCCGAGCAGCTGTTTGAATCCCGTCAGGCCGTAGCGCGAGCGGGCCCCAGGGGCCTGCAGTTTCACTACCCGGGTTGTGAATCTGCCGCATCCGGATCGAAATTTCGATCGGGAGGCGACCACTTCGATCGGTTCGCATGTGGGCGGCGGCCATTGGCCTAGTGGAGCAGTGCAATGACACCGGGGCCGACACATCCTGATCGAAATTGCCGCATACCGTGCGAAATTTCGATCAGGATGCGGCAAGGTCACAACCCGGGTTGTGAAACTGCACCCCACGTCGCACCAGCGGGCCGCCGCCCCAACCGAGATGTGAAACATATTCAGGTTTCTCTTGACAGCCCACGCTCAGGCGCTGCTTACGCTGTGGCCGTGCTAAATCGGGAACAGGTTTCATTTCTGGCTGGCCGCAGGCGCGTAGCGCAGATCGCGACCATGGCGCTCGTGCTGATCGGCTTCGCGCTCGTCGCGACGCAGACCCCGGCAACCGCCGACACCGTGCCGGTTGCGCACGGCGGTGCGGAGCAACTGTGGGCCACCGGAGTTCCGGCCAACGGCACCACGTATCTACTGAACTCCGCGGGCGCCGTGGTCCAGACCAAGGCAGCGGACGCCCAGGGTGGCGTGTTGTTCCGCAACGTCACGCCCGCCACGGGCTATCGCCTGCGCTTCGCCTCCAACGCGACGAGCGCGCCGGTGACGGTGCATTCGACGGCCGCAGCTCCGTGGGACACCTCGATCTACAACCAGACCATCAAGCCTGACGGCTACGGCTACCTGACCACGCGTGACGGCACGAAGCTCGCGTACACCGTTCACCTCCCGACGCACCCAGCAACGCTCGGCGTGGGCGTGCCCAGCAACATCGAGAACCTGCTGCCGAACCTCGGTCTCCCTTACACGCCTCCCTATCCGACCCTGATCGAGTACTCGGGCTACGGCACCGCCACCCCGAAGGGCCCGGAGAACGGCATCGCGGTCATCGCGAACCTGATGGGCTTCGCCGTGGTCGACGTCAGCATGCGCGGCACCGGATGCTCGGGCGGCGCCTACGACTTCTTCGAGACCATGCAGCAGCTCGACGCCTATGACGCGATCGAGACCGTCGCCCGTCAGCCCTGGGTGAAGGGCCACAAGGTCGGCATGCTCGGCATCTCCTACGGCGGCATCAGCCAGCTGTTCACCGCGCAGTACAACCCGCCGCACCTGGCCGCCATCGCGCCGCTGTCGGTGATCGCCTCGGTTCCCACCACGCTCTTCCCGGGTGGCTACCTGAACACCGGCTTTGCGCTCAACTGGGCGCTGGAACGCATCCACGACGCGATGCCGTCGAGTGCCACCACCGGTCAGCCCTGGGCGTGGAAGCAGATCCAGAGCGGCGACACGGTCTGTGCCGACAACCAGGCCCTCCACGGTGAGGCGGTCGACCTGCTGGCGAAGATCAAGGCCAACCAGCAGTACTACCCGGCGGTGGCGGATCCGCTCGACCCGGTGAGCTTCGTGAAGGACATCCACGTGCCGGTCTTCATGGCCTGCCAGTGGGAGGACGAGCAGACCGGCGGC
>JBQCDC010000432.1:0-2500 GCA_051961575.1 Marmoricola sp. | reverse complement strand
CCACGGTCCCATCCGCGGCGACCAGTTCCAATCCGGCGATCTGCGCCGACAGCGACGCGACGACGCCGCCGGTGCCGTGCGTCCCGGTCGACGTCGCACCGGCCAGGGTCTGTCGATCGATGTCGCCCATGTTGTGCAGCGACAGCCCGAGGTGCTCGAGAGCCGCGTTCAGCTCGTGCAGTGGGGTGCCGGCAAGTGCGGTGACCGTCATCGACTCACGATCGACGGCCGTGATGCCGCGGAGGCGATCGGGGCGCAGCAGCAGGCCCTGGGTGGCGGCGATATCGGTGAAGGAGTGACCGGTCCCCGGCATCTTCACGGTGAGCTGCTGGTGCGCCGCGGCCACCACCGCCTCACTGACCTCGGCCGCGGTCGCGGGACTCAGAACCTTGACAGGTCGCGCCGTCGCCAGGCCCGACCAGTTCTGCCACGTACCCGGTACCTCCGTCATGGCACCGAGCATAGGAGCGCACCTCCTAGGATCGGTGGGTGCCCGAACCCAGCAACGCCGTCCGGCCTTTCGACGCGCTCCTTCTGCTCTCCTTCGGCGGACCCGAGCGACCCGAGGACGTCGTGCCGTTCCTGCGCAATGTGACGCGCGGCCGCGGGATTCCCGACGAGCGGCTCGAACAGGTCGGGGAGCACTACTTCGGTTTCGGTGGGCGCAGCCCGATCAACGACCAGAACCGCGCCCTCCTCGCCGAGATCGAGAAGGACCTCGCCGAGAACGGTGTCTCGCTGCCGTTGTACTGGGGCAATCGCAACTGGGATCCCTACCTCCGCGACACCCTCGCGCAGATGGCCGCCGACGGCGTCCAGCGCGCTGCCGTCTTCATCACCTCGGCCTACTCCTCCTACTCGGGGTGCCGGCAGTACCGCGAGGACCTGGCCGGCGCCGCGGGAGAGGTCGAGGGTGCTCCTCGGCTGGACCGGCTGCGTGCCTACTTCAATCACCCCGGCTTCCTCGAGCCGATGATCGACAACACCCTGGCCGCGCTCGACCGGCTGGGGGACACCGAAGCGCGCTTGGTCTTCGTGACCCACTCGGTACCCGTGATGTACAACGACACCAGTGGTCCCAACGGGCACGCCTATGTCTCCCAGCATGAGAGCGTTCGTGCCGAGGTCGTGGGGGGCGTGCAGGCCCGGACCGGCAAGACGTTCGAGCACGACCTCGTCTTCTGCTCGCGGTCGGGTGCGCCCGGCACGCCGTGGCTCGAGCCCGACATCAACGATCGGCTGACGGAGCTCGCTGCCGAGGGCACCGAGGCTGTCGTCGTGATTCCCATCGGGTTCGTCTCCGATCACATGGAGGTCGTCTACGACCTCGACACCGAGGCAGCGGCAACGGCCTCGAGGCTTGGCCTCGGATTCGCCCGAGCGGCGACCTGCGGAACCGACCCGCGCTTCGTCGCCCTGGTTCGCGACCTCGTCATCGAGCGCGCGGCCGCCGAGCGCGGCGAGCAGCCGGAGCGAGCGGCGCGAGGCTCGTTGCCGGCGGCGTGGGACCTCTGCCTGACGACCTGCTGCCCGAACCCTCGCGCTGCGAAGCCCGCTCTCGGAGAGGTAGCGGCGTATGTCTGACCTCCAGCAGCTGGCGACGCTGGCGCGAGCGACCGCGGCCGAAGCCGCCGACCTCATCCAGCAGATGCGATCCGAGGCCGTCGACGTGGCCGGCACCAAGTCGTCGGCGACGGACGTGGTGACCAGAGCCGACCTCGCCTCGGAGGCGCTCATCCGCGAACGACTCCTCGGCGCTCGGCCCGACGACGGCTTCATCGGCGAGGAGGGCGACGACCTCGTCTCGTCCAGTGGCGTCACCTGGGTGGTCGACCCGATCGACGGAACGGTGAACTACCTCTACGGGATCCCGTACTACGCGGTGTCGATCGCGGCTCAGATCGACGGCCGAACCGTCGTCGGTGTGGTCCGAGCGCCGGCGTTGGGTCATGAGTTCTGGGCGATCGAGGGCCGAGGTTCGTTCTGTGGCGACGTCGCGCTTCGATCGTCGGCAACCCTCGACATTCCCTCGGCCCTGGTGGCCACCGGCTTCGGCTATGAGGCCAAGGTTCGTGACCTGCAGGCCCGCGCGATGGCGAGGCTCCTGCCCGCCGTGCGGGACATCCGTCGCATGGGCTCGTGCGCCTTGGGTATCTGCGGTGTGGCCCAGGGGACTGTTGATGCCTATGTGGAAAGTGGGCCGAGACTTTGGGACCACGCGGCTGCGTCCCTCATCGCCGAGGAGGCCGGCGCCCACTTCGCCGTGGAGCCCAGTGCCACCGGCGGAGAGCGCGACCTTCTAGTCTGTGCGCCGCGGGCCGGATTCGCCGAGTTCGCGGCAATCGTCCGGGCCTGCGAATTTTGATCGCCTGACGGCCTATTTCAGGGAACATTCAGAGAATCTTTGACGTTCTGGCGGAGCAACAGCCCGTCAGAGGTGCAAATCTCTGGCGTCTGGTGCAGAATCTGGCCGCCAGACATGGGGAGAGGACTTAAGGAA
>JBQCDC010000431.1:0-2312 GCA_051961575.1 Marmoricola sp. | reverse complement strand
CCCTCGCCGCCCGGCTCGAATCCGACGAGTTCCACGCCCTCGTCACCGATGAAGGCCGCGAACAGGCCGATCGCGTTCGAGCCGCCGCCGACGCACGCCGTCGCGACATCGGGCAAGGCGCCCGTGAGCTCCAGGCACTGGGCTCGGGCCTCGTCGCCGATGCCGCGGCAGAAGTCCCGGACCATGGCGGGGAACGGGTGCGGTCCGGCGGCCGTGCCGAAGCAGTAACCGGTGTACTCGACGGTCGCGACCCAGTCGCGGATCGCCTCGTTGATGGCGTCCTTCAGGGTGCGGCTGCCGGACTTCACGGCAACGACGGTCGCGCCGAGAAGCTGCATCCGTGCGACGTTCAGCGCCTGCCGCTCCGTGTCGACCTCGCCCATGTAGATCGTGCACTCGAGACCCAGGTAGGCGGCAGCCGTCGCGGTGGCGACGCCGTGTTGGCCCGCTCCCGTCTCGGCGATCAGGCGGGTCTTGCCCATGCGCTTGGCCAGCAGCGCCTGACCGAGCACATTGCGAATCTTGTGAGCGCCGGTGTGGTTCAGGTCCTCGCGCTTCAGCAGGATGCGGGCGCCGACCTGCTCGCTGAGCCGCGTCGCGTCGTAGAGGGGGCTCGGCACGTTGGCGTACTGGGTGAGCATGCGCTGGAACTCGGCTAGGAACGAGTCGTCGGCCATGGCCGCCTGCCAGACCCGGGTGAGCTCGTCGAGCTCGGCCATCAGGGCTTCGGGCATGAACCGGCCACCGAACTGACCGAACTGACCACGGTCGTCAGGGCCGAAATCGGCACTGCTCAAGGGATGCTCCTCAACTGGGCGACGGCGGCGCGGGGATCGCCGTCCTTGACCAAAGCCTCGCCCACCAGCACAACGTCCGCACCTTCATTTGCATAGCGCTGGGCGTCAGCCGGTCCGCCGATGCCCGACTCGGCCACCTTGACCGTGCCCTCAGGAAGGAGCGGCGCCAGGCGTCCGAAGGTGTCGGGGTCGACGTCCAGGGTCTTGAGATTGCGAGCGTTGACGCCGATCAGCGGCGCGTTCAACGTCAGCGCGCGCTCGACCTCAGCCTCGTCGTGGACCTCGATGAGGGCGGTCATGCCCAGGTCCGTGACAGCTTCGTACAGATCGCGCAGAAGCGCGTCGTCGAGTGCCGACACCATGAGCAGGACGAGGTCGGCGCCGTGGGCCCGCGCCTCGACGACCTGGTACTCGGTGACCACGAAGTCCTTGCGCAGCAGCGGGGTGGGAACGGCGGCGCGCACCTCGTCGAAGTCGGCCAGACTGCCGCCGAAACGGCGCTGCTCGGTGAGAACTGAGATCGCGTTGGCTCCGCCCGCCGCGTACGCACGGGCGAGATCGGCGGGATCGGGGATCTCGGCCAGGTGGCCCTTGCTGGGCGAGCGGCGCTTCACCTCGGAGATGACGCTCAGGCCTGGTGCCCGGAACGACGGGAGAGGATCGAGCGCGGGGATCTGGGTGGCCGCACGGTCACGAATCTCCGCGTCGGAGACGTGGCGCTGCCGCTCGGCCAGGTCCTCGCGAACGCCAACAATGATGTCGTCGAGAACCGACATGGAAGAACGTAGGTTCAGTGGGCTGAGCCGAGGCCCAGGCGAGACATGACCGCTCCGACGACGAGCGCAACAGGGGCAAGGATGACGCCGACCCAGAAGGTCGGCATGCTGTCCGCCATCAGACCGGCGCCGCCCACGACGAACGCCAGCAGGCCGATGGTGACGGCGGTCCATGCTGCCGGAGTGTTGCCGTGGTTGTCTGCCATGTGCGTGCAGCTCCTTCAACGTTCGTGTCTCACTGCATGAGGTCAGCGACATACTAGCGAGGAGCGGGCCGACCTATTGCTCGGTGTCCGCCGGTTTCGTGACGCCGCTGCGCGGCTCCTCAACCTCCGCGGTGTCCGTCGGGTCGGCGCCCTCATCCAGGGCCTTCCAGACATCGAGCGACGATTTCATCTCGCGGGGCTCCTTCGCCCCGGTCGGAGAGTCGTAGCGACTCGACATGGTGGGCCAGGCCGGCGCGTCCCGGACGGCGACCAGCAGCGCGAGCACGACGATCACGTCCGCCACGACGGCGGCCCAGTACCAGCCGGTCAGACCGGGAGACGAGCTCAGGGCGTTGCCCAGCGAGTTCTCGGCCGCATGACGCAGGTCGCTCGGAGCGCGCGAGAAGCCGACGACGGCGGTGGCGAGGGAACCGAGTGCGATGAGAAGGCCGAGCACGGCGATCCATCGCCGCCACCGCCCGCGCGAGACCAGCAGGGCGCCCCAACTGGCCAGAGCCGCGAGCGACAGCGCC
>JBQCDC010000430.1:0-4060 GCA_051961575.1 Marmoricola sp. | reverse complement strand
ATTGCGCGACTGGAGCAGATGGCTCGTTAAAATCCTGCCGGTGAGCGCATACCTCGAGCTTCTGCCCGCCGTCGACATCAAGAACGGCCAGGCCGTTCAGCTGGTGCAGGGCGTCGACGGGTCGGAGAAGGCGTTCGGCGACCCGATCCAGGCGGCCCTGCGCTGGCAGGAGGCCGGTGCGGAGTGGCTGCATCTCGTCGACCTCGACGCGGCGTTCGGTCACGGCAACAACCGCGATCTCCAGGCCGAGATCGTCGGCCGACTCGACATCAAGGTCGAGATGAGCGGCGGCATCCGCGACGACGAGTCCCTCGAAGCCGCCATGGCCACCGGCTGCCGACGCGTCAACATCGGCACCGCCGCCCTCGAACAGCCGGAGTGGTGCGCCAAGGCCATCGCGACCTGGGGTGACCGGGTCGCGATCGGGCTCGACGTGCGTGGCACCACACTCGCGGCGCGCGGATGGACGCGCGAGGGCGGTGACCTCTACGAGACGCTCGCCCGCCTCGACTCCGAGGGGTGCGCCAGGTACGTGGTCACCGACGTCAACAAGGACGGCATGCTCGCCGGCCCGAACCTCCAGCTGTTGCGTGATGTCTGCGCTCGCACCGACCGACCCGTGGTGGCATCGGGTGGGGTGACCACGCTGGACGACATCCGTGCGCTGATGGGACTCGTCGGTGAGGGTGTCGAGGGCGCGATCGCCGGCACCGCGCTCTACACCGGCCAGTTCACCCTGGAAGACGCGCTCGCTCTCACCAAGGGCGATCAGTGAGCCTCGCCGTTCGCGTCATTCCCTGCCTCGACGTCGACGGAGGCAGGGTGGTCAAGGGCGTCAACTTCCAGGCGCTTCGCGACGCCGGTGACCCGGTCGAGCTCGCGCGCGTCTATGACACCGAGGGCGCCGACGAGCTCACCTTCCTCGACATCTCCGCATCGAGCGAGGGCCGTGCCACCACGCTGGAGATCGTGTCGAAGGTGGCCGAAGAGGTCTTCATCCCGCTCACGGTGGGTGGCGGAATCGGCAGCGTCGACGACGTCGACCGCATGCTGCGAGCCGGCGCGGACAAGATCGGCGTGAACACCGCCGCGATCCGTCGTCCGGAGCTCATCGCGGAGATCGCCGATCGCTTCGGCAACCAGGTCCTGGTGCTGTCAGCGGACGTGCGTCGTTGGTCGAGTGCCGCCGGAGGCGGTGTATCGAGGCCCGAGTCCGGCTTCGAGGTCACCACGCACGGCGGTCGACAGGGCACGGGCATCGACGTGATCGAGTGGATCGTGCGTGCCGCTGAGCTGGGGGCCGGCGAGATCCTGCTCAACTCGATGGACGCCGACGGCACCCGCGACGGGTTCGACCTCGATCTGCTGCGCGCGGTGCGTGAGAACGTCAGCGTGCCGGTGATCGCGAGTGGGGGCGCCGGCGCGGTCGAGCACTTCGCGCCGGCCGTCGAGGCCGGCGCTGACGCGGTGCTCGCGGCGAGTGTGTTCCACTTCGGGACGCTGCGCATCCACGACGTGAAGCAGGCGCTGGCGTCTGCCGGGGTACCGATCCGCTAGTGCGCGCGGGGTAGCCAGCACAGCCCGAAGCGCTGCCCGGCCGTCCACTGCTGCTTGTTCGGCCACTCGAAGCTCCACGAGTACTTCAACGCGCCGTGCGCAGCCTTCGCAGCGATCTTGCGACACGCAAGACTCGCGGCGCGGCTGGTGTTCTTCGACAGGTAGCTCGCCTTCTTCGGAATGTTGATGAGAGCGACCGCCCGCCAGGTGTGGCGTTGGGAGCAGAGCACTCGTTTGAACGTCCGCGCCGAGGGCGCAGCGGTGCCGCAGGTGCCCCAGCGATCCAATGCCCTTGCCGAGCTCAGCGCATGCCGCATGGTGCCGGTCACCGTGGCGAGAGTGCTCGGTGCAGCGAGGACCACCATGTCGCAGCGATACCAATTCGCGCCCTTGGCGATCTGGGCGGGCGTGGGTACGAAGGGCAGGGCCTGAATCTGGGACAGGTCGAAGGTGCGGCCGCTGCCACCCGCGTAAGCCTCGACGGCCTTCGGGCAGTTCACCGCGAGCAGCTGCTGAACGGCCGCGGAGTTGATGTCCAGCGTCTTGAGGCGCGCCCTGCTCACCAGGGTCCCGACCGCCACCGTGACCGCGGTGTGCTTCTCCGTGCAGGGAACCGTGGGGGTGTCGTCCGAGGGCGCGGCGGCCGCGCTGAAAGTCAGTGTTCGACAAGTGCCCACGATCGGCGCCGGCGGGGGAGGCGGGGGCGTCTTCTTCACCGCCTTCGGCGGCGCCGCGGTTCCGCAGGCAGACACGACCACCAGGATCGTGCACACCAGAAGTGCCTTCAGGGCACGCGCAGAACTCACGATGTCTTCACTCCTACTTGGTCGTCTTGGCCCAGCAGACCGCTCGGCGGTTGCCGGCCTTCCACTCTGCCTCGTGAAAGACCGTATATCCGAATTCATACGTGTTCGCGTAGTTGAAGTAGGCCGCGACCGCGTCCGAGCAGTAGTTGTTGGCGCGGATCTCCGACAGGTGGTCTCCCGGATACGGGTCGCTCGGTTGGCCGAGCTTGACCGCCGTGACGGCTCGCCAGGTGTGCGGTTGCGCACAGGAGACCTCGGAGCGGGTCGAGAAGACCGCACCGGTCGCGCAGGTGAGCCAGCGATCGGGCGGGAATCCGATCAGCAGGTCGTGGAGGTCGGCGGGGATGTCGGTCATCGAGGACTGGTCAGGCGGAGCGCCGACCGCATCGCACCGGAACCAGCGTGCGCCGCGCTTCCACGCTGCCTCGGACGGCCCGAACCAGGCCCAGCTGAGCTGAACGCGCAGGACGAGGCTGTCCGTCGCACCGAGGTAGGACTCGAACGCGGGCGCGCAGGTCCGGTAGGCGTAGGCGCCGACCTTAGCCGCCTGGTAGTTCCTGCCGACCGACTTGGGGAACGTCGCGACCTTGATCGTCTGTGCGGTGTGGGGCAGCCCGCACGGAACCGTGTTGGAGTTGTTGGTGCGCGCGCTGAGGTCGGCGATGGTGAGCACACGGCACAGGCCTCCGGTCGGCGGCGTGAGCCGATCCGAAGGGCTGTTGGCGCAGGCACCCAGCACCAGGGCAGCCGGAACTGCTAGGCACAGTGCGATCGCACTGATTCGTCGCACAGCGCGCCTATCCCAGTTGGCCGCAGGCGGTGAAGACCGGGTTCAACGTGGCGTTGCCGGTGTCGCCCGAGGCACCTGCGACCAAGGCCTTGCGGAGCAACGACGAGGTCAGGTTCTTGTCCAGGCAGGTCTTGAGCTGTTGTTCGGCCGCGGTGGACTTGGGCGCGATCTTCGCGATGAGCGCACTCTTGATCGCCGCGGCCGGATTCGCGCACTTGAGGTACAGGTCGGCGTACGTGCCCGCGTCCTTCGTGGAGAGCATCAGGCTCAGACTCGTCACCGGCTTGAGGTCCTTGGTGATGAAGCCGTCGGTGACTGTCTGGTCGACGCCGAAGGCCTTGACGATGCCGGTCCCGAAGCAGGCGGCCTGGCTCGTGGTCGGCTTCTCCGCCGGCGCGCTGATGTTAAGGAACGTCTGGGAAACGGCGGCTGACGCTGCCGCGCTCCTGCCGTTGTCGCTGCTGCCGCATGCCGCGACGCCCGTCGCGCAGGCGATGACGAGCGTCGCGCCGATGAGGCGGTGAGCGGCAGTCATGGGCGCGAATCTACCGGGCAGCGTGAACGCCCGTGGCCGTTTGTCGCGCCTTTGGTAGTCTGGTCCCATCATGTTGCGCGGACTGCTTCTTCGCTGCCGCAGCGAGGTCTGACTAGCCGGACCCCTCGCTGCGGAGTTTTCGCGTTCTGGCGCCCCTCACTCGCAGCGAAGGAAATCCCGTGACCAACATCAGCAACACCTCCAATCAGCAAAAGCCGTCCGTCATGCCCATTGGGCGCTACCCGGCTTTCCAGCCCGTCACCGTGCCTGACCGGACATGGCCGGACAAGAAGATCACCCACGCGCCGCGCTGGCTGTCCACCGACCTGCGTGACGGCAACCAGGCGCTCATCGACCCGATGACCCCTGCCC
>JBQCDC010000429.1:0-2079 GCA_051961575.1 Marmoricola sp. | reverse complement strand
CTGGTCGGAGCTGAGCATGGGGAGCGCCCGGCTGGAGGCGTTCTTCGTCGGAGACCGCGGCTAAGAGGTCTCGGGCACCGGCGGCGCCGGAGTCACGATGCCGGCGGCTTCGTCAGCCGCCTCGATCTCTTCGCGGCTGATCCCCAACAGATACATGATCGTGTCCAGGGAGGGCACGTTCACTGCAGTCGGCGCGGCTTCGCGCACCAAGGGCTTGGCGTTGAAGGCGATGCCCAGCCCGGCGACGTTGAGCATGTCGAGGTCGTTGGCGCCGTCGCCGATGGCGATCGTCGCGGCCATCGGGATGCCGAGCTGGTTGGCGAAGCGCTCGAGGGCGCGCGCCTTGCCGGGCCGGTCGACGATCTCGCCGACCACGCGACCGGTGAGCTTCCCGTCGACGACCTCGAGCTCGTTGGCCGCCGCGAAGTCGATGTTCAGACTGGCCGCGAGGCGATCCGTGATCTGGGTGAAGCCGCCGGACACGATCGCGAACCGATAGCCCAGCCGCTTGAGCGTGCGGATCGTCGTGCGCGCACCGGGCGTTAGCACCAGCTCGTTGTAGACCTGGTCCAACGCCGACGCCGGTACGCCCTTCAAGAGGGCCACCCGAGCCCGCAGGCTCTCCGCGAAGTCCAGCTCGCCGTTCATGGCGCGCGCGGTGACCTCGGCGACCTCGGCCTCGCAGCCGGCGTGGGCCGCGATCATCTCGATGACCTCGCCTTGGATGAGTGTGGAGTCCACGTCCATGACGATCAGTCGCATGCTGCGCCGCAGCAGGTTCGCGGGCTGCACGGCGACGTCGACGCCCTGCCGAGCGGCCTCGGCGGCCAGCAGGGCTCGGAGCTCATCGGGCTGTGCGCCGGAGATGTGGAGGTCGATCGCCGTTACGGGGTAGCGCGCCATGCGCTCGATGCGGTCGATGTTGGAACCGCTCGCGGCGATCTGCTCGGCGATGCCTGCCAGGGCCGAGGCCTGCAACGGCATTCCGAGCACGGTGACGTGGCTTCGACCGCGGGGACGGGTGCGGTTGTCACCGGTGCCTGGCTCGATATCGATCAACATCTCGACGTCGGTGGCCACCTGTCGCAGTTCTACTTCCAGGCTGCTGACGTCCTCCGGCGCACTGACCAGAAGGCCGAGGACTAGACGTCGACGAAGCACGATCTGCTCGATGTCGATGACCTCGACGTTGTGACGGGCGAGCGTCTGCATCATCCGTGAGGTCACGCCCGGCCGATCCTTGCCGGTCAGCGTGATCAGCAGCGTGCCTGTGGTCGGTGCAGTCATGGTGAGGTGAGGCTATCGGAGGAACTTCCGCACAAGGCGACCAGCGCATGACGCGCGGCGCTGTCGAGACGCCGCATGGCCTCGTCGAACCTCGAGCGCTCCCAAGCGCTGATCGCGCCGGGCTCGATCTCGCGTGCGGCACCGACGATGCTGAGGCACAGAGTCGCACTGTCGAGCGTCTCCCGATCCTGCGCCGACAGCCCCGGCGGCAGGTGCGTCGGACCCGAGCGATTCATCAGGAGATCGGGGATCTCGGTGTTCCATGCGGCGATCTGCAGGTGGACGAGCTCCTCGGTCACTTCGCGCAGCGTCGATCGCAAACCCTGCCGCGTCTCCCGTGGGTCGAGCGGCGCTGAGGCATGAGCCGCCTGGCATCGCCACTCGAGGGCACCGCCGACCTCGATCGGGATCGCGCCGATGCCGGCACCGTTGAACAGCAGCGCCTCACCCGAGTCCATCGCGGCTGCGTTGAACGCTGGCGGTCCCGCCAACCCGGCAGGGTCACCGGGAGCCGTGAGCGCGAGGGCCACCGGTGTGTTCAGGAGGCGGATCGCGCCGAGCGCCTCGACCAGCGGCAGGGGGCGCTCGGGATCGAGTCGGATGAAGACGTGGTGCAGCGACGGATCAACGGACGTCAGGACGTCGTCCGAAGACGCGGCTCCTCGCAACCAGGCGTTGAGCCACAGCGCAAGGCTCGCGGCGCGCGGGATGGTGGTCACGGCCGCAGGTTAGCCCGGGCGGTAGGTTGAGCGTGCCGGGTTGAGGAGCGCGAAGCGCGTCACGAAACACAAG
>JBQCDC010000428.1:0-5162 GCA_051961575.1 Marmoricola sp. | reverse complement strand
AGCCGCGGCGAATGCCAGGTGGAAGCCACCCGTGAGCGCATCGGGCAGGCTGCGATGCCGCGCGAGGAGATCCGCGGTCCGAGTCGCCGCCACCGTGGCCGCGAGCGCCACCCCGATCGACCCACCCAGCTGCTGCGTGGTGTTGATCAGACCCGAGGCGAGCCCCGACTCGGACTCGGTCACCCCGGTCAGCCCGGCGATCGAGATCGGGATGAAGGAGAAGGCGGTGCCAGCGCCGGTCACGATCATCGACGGCGCGATGTCGATCCAGAAGTGCCCATGCACGGGCACCTGGGTCGAGAGGGCGATGCCACCACCGACCAGCAGCATGCCGAGAGCCAGCACCGGTCGCGCGCCGAACTTCGTGGTGAGGAACTGCGATGGTCCGGCGAACGCCAAAGACGTCAGCGAGGCGCCGAGCCAGGCGAAGCCGGTCTGGAGTGCGGAGTAGTGCAGCACCTGTTGCAGGTAGAGGGTTCCCACGAACAGGAACCCGAAGAAGCCCGCTCCGAGAACCGTCGCCACCGCGTTTCCGCCTCCGACGCTGCGGTTGCGCAACACCCGTAGAGGCAGCAGCGGTGCCGGAACCCGCGACTCGATCACGAAGAACGCAGCCAGCAGGATGAGACTGAGCGCGAGCAGCGGAGTGGTCTGCAGCGACGCCCATCCGTGTGCGGGAGCCTCCGCGATCGCGTAGACAGCGATCATCAGGGACGCCGTGATCGACAGCCCGCCGAGCACGTCGTAGCGCCGCTCGGCGTCCTCGACCCGGCTCTCGGGAACCAGCTTCGGCGTGAGGGCCAAAGCAGCCAGCCCGATCGGGACATTGAGGAAGAAGATGTAGTCCCAGCTCAGGTAGCGGACGATGAATCCTCCGCTGATCAGTCCGACGGTGGCGCCCATCGGCGCGAGAGCGCCCCAGGCGCCCAGCGCCTTGTTGCGATCCGCGCCCTCGGTGAACATCGTCATCACGATCGCCAGACCGGCAGGCAGAACCACTGCGGCGCCGGTGCCTTGGATCGCTCGCATCACGATGAGGAACGTGTCGTTCCGAGCCAGTCCACAGGCGAGGGACGCCGCCGTGAAGATCGACATGCCGACCATGAACACGCGACGGCGACCCAGGAGATCGGCGGCTCGGCCGGCCAGCAGCAAGAGTCCGCCGAACGTGATGCCGTAGGCCGTCACGATCCAGGCCAGGTTGGCGGGGCTGAAGTGCAGCTTCGCGCCGATGGTCGGGAGCGCGACATTGACGATGGTCAGATCGATGATCGTCATGAAGTATGAGACGGCGAGCACGCTGAACGCTCGCCAACGGTGGATGGTGGGCATCGGAACCTCACTGGTCGGGGGATACGTCGCAGGTGTGACGGACCAGGGGTTAGCGATTCATCGCCGCCGGACCGATGAGTCCCGGGAGGCAGGTGCGTCATAGAGCTGTGAGCAATCTGCTGGTTTCCGCCGCCCTCGCCGGCGACGAGCGCGCCTTCGAGGAGCTCGTCGTCCCGCACCGCCGCGAGCTCCACGTGCACTGCTATCGCATGCTCGGGTCCTTCGAGGACGCCGAGGACGCGGTGCAGGAGACCTTGGTGCGCGCCTGGACCCGCATCGGCACCTATGCCGAGGTGAGCTCGTTCCGCGCTTGGCTCTATGCGATCGCGACCAACGCCTGCCTGGACGCGCTACGCCGACGCAAGAGTCGAACCTGGCCGACGGCCGTGGCTGCGGCCGCGAACCCCGCCGACGTGGTGCAAGCTCCGAGTGATCTGCCCTGGCTCCAGCCGTATCCCGACGCCCTGCTGGCCGAGGCGATCGCCCCCTCCGCCGAGGAGTCCGTCGTACAGAGGGAGTCCATCGAGCTCGCTTTCCTGGCCGCGCTCCAGCACCTGCCACCGCGGCAACGGGCGGTTCTGATCCTTCGCGACGTGCTCAACTGGTCCGCCAAGGAGGTGGCGGACGTGCTGGGCGCATCGCCGGCCGCGATCAACTCGGCGCTGCAGAGAGCGCACGCAACGCTGGAAGAACAAGCGCCGGATCGAGATCTTCGTCCTCGCCTCTCCTCCTCCGAGGAGAGAGCCGTGCTCGAGGAGTTCGTGCATGCCTGGGAGGCCGCTGACGTCGAGCGTCTGGCCGGTCTGCTCGCCGAGAACGCCCGCTTCGTGATGCCGCCACGTCCCACCTGGTTCGCCGGCCGCGACGACGTGGTGGCCTTCCTCAGCGAGGACATGAACGAGTGCGAAGGCGCGCGACTCGGAGCCAATTGGCGATTGGTGCCCACGCGCGCCAACCAGCAGTCGGCTTTCGGGCTCTACGTTCGGCGGGGCGACAGCTTCGTCCCCTTCGCTGTGGGCGTCCTTGCCATCGCACCGGCCGGCATCGAGGCGATCGATCTGTTCATGGAGGACCCGTCGCTGTTCGGCCTCTTCGATCTGCCCGCAACGGCATGAACGGTTGTGCGGAAGGGTTCGTGCTCCGCGTCGACTCGTCGGCCGTCGGCCACGAGGTGCTGAACCCAGGTCAACCGTTGGCTTTTGAGGCCGAGCGCTGGCGAGACGTGCTCGTCGTGGTGCAGAGCGGAACGCTCGAAGCGCGCTGCCGATCGGGCCGGGTCGCATCGTTCAAGCCCGGCTCCATGCTGCACTTCACCGGACTCGAGCTCTACTCCCTGAGCGCCGCCGGCCCGGATCCGACGATCCTGTTGACCGTCAGCCGCTAGCGACCGCTCTTGCCCCTCGGAGGTGGGTCCGACAGGCTCGATGCCAGCCGTGCAACTCAAAGGGGAACCCATGTCGCTCACCACCAGCCAACCCGTCCATCCGGCCCTCATCAAAGAGGCGGAGCGCCGTGCGAGCAGCGCGCAGAACCGCCTCGCCGACCAGATCACCCGGTTCGCCGGCAGCATGCTGTTCGTCTATGTACACATTCTGATCTTCGCGATCTGGATGGTCGCGATCGAGAAGAACCCCTGGCCCACGCTGACGCTCGTCGTCTCGTTGGAAGCGATCTTCCTGTCGACCTTTGTGATGATCGGCCAGAACCGTCAGGCGGCCTTCGCGCAGGCGAAGGCGGACCACGACTTCAGCAACCAGGAGCAGGAGCTCATCACCAACACCGAGCTCACCCGCAAGATCCACGAGCTCACGGTTCAGCTGCACGCCACGGTGTGTGCGACTACGCCGCCGGCTGGCGGGGTTTCGTGACCTGCTGACCGCTCGTTGCTCAGCATCGCAACCTTTTCGGTCCTCAACCTCCGTTAGCTGATCATCCGGCGCGCGATGCCGACCTGCCGCGCCTCGATGCGGGCGGCGTACTGCTCGGGCGTGATCTGCTGGTTGAAGGGCAGGTTCCGCTGGATCTCGGCGAAGGGGACCACCTCGACGGTCGGACCGTCCCCAGCGGTGAGGTCGCGCTCCAACCGCTGCCAGCGCAGCATCATGACGCCCTTGGGGTGGCCCGTGAGCTCGAGCCAGTTCGCGACGCCGGGGTTCTTCTCCGAGATGACGTAGCGCATCTTGCCGTCGGGGTCGATGTGCGACTGAGCGCGGGTCAACGACGTCTGGTGGTGCTCGTAGTCGGTTGAGACGTACCAGCGCGACCCGATCTGGATGGCTTGGTACGGCGCCGCGTCGCAGACCGGAACGGTCACGATCATCGCCTGGTCGTCAGCGAGGTCGTAGTGGCCGATCGAGCTGAACTGCGAGGCCAGGCCGCCGGGCGTCGACTTCGGGACCGTCAGGGTGTTGACCGGCTCCTTGTAGGTGAACCACTCCGGGAAGGCGAACCAGGTGTGGATGCGACCGGTCAGCAGCTTCGCGGCGGTGGCGAAGCGCTTGGCGCTCGTCTGGGTCGACCACGGACCGCGCGGGACGCCGGCCGTATCGAGCCGTTGGATCCGTAGGGTGCCGCGCTCCTCGGTCCAGTCATTGCTGACCTCGCGAATGATGAGGTTGCTGCCCTTCTTGAGCCCGAGCTCGGGGCCGAAGCGCCACTCGAAGGTGCCGTCGTCGCTGACGTCGAGCTCGCGATCGTCGAAGGCGGCCAGCGTGTTCGGGGCGCCATCGGAGGAGTAGGTGCCGTCCATGATCTGGAAGGACAGATCGGCTGTGGTGCCGCGCTTGCCGCTCACCAGGTAGGAGGCGCCCTCGGTCAGGTAGGCGTGGAAGTAGATCGTGTCCGGATTGTCGAGTCCCTGCCGGGAGTACTGGTGCGTGGGATTGACCAGCACCGGGTGCTCGAGGTCGTAGTCGAACGCGGCCTGGATAGCGGATCGGATCGAGCCGGCCAGGTAGTCCCAGCCCTCCGCCATCTCGACCTCGGTCGCCTCGAACGGCGGGTTCGAGATCAGCTTCTCCGCCTCGGCGATCGCATCGCGGAAGGCGGCCAACCCGTCGGAGATCTCAGGCATGGATGACCGTCTCGGCGTAGCGCTGCAGGTGGTGGATCTTGTCCTCGAGCGGCTCGGTGTCGGGGCCCTTGATGTAGGGAACCCGGAAGCCGACGATGCAGTCCGTGACGCCCTTGTCCTCGAGACGCTTGATGCCGTCAGGGGTGTAGGCGTCGTACGAGATCACGTGGACTTCAAAGTCGTCGCGGGTGTCGCCCTCCTCCTTGCGGATCTCGGCCAGGCGGGTGAGCAGGCGGTCGAGCTCCTCGCCGTCACCCCCGGCGTGCATCCAGCCGTCGCCCTTGAGCACGGCACGACGCAGGGCGGCATCCGCGTGGCCACCGACCAGGAGCGGGATCTTCTCGGTGGGCGCCGGAGACTGCTTGAGGGCGTCGACGTCGTAGAACTCGCCGTGGTACTCGAAGAACTCGCCGGTGGTGAGCCCGCGCAGGATGTCCATGCACTCATCCATCCGCTTGCCGCGGCGCTCCCACGAGACGCCGAGCGCCTCGAAGTCCTGGGGCCACGGCGAGATGCCCACGCCCAGCCCGAGGCGGTTGTTGGAGAGGAACGCCAACGACGAGGCCTGCTTGGCGGTCAGCACCGGAGGACGGATCGGCAGCTTGAGCACGAAGGGCGTCAGCCGAAGCGTCGAGGTCACCGCGAACAGGTGGGCGCAGAGGATCATCGTCTCGATGAACTCCTTGCCGTCCAGGAACTCGCGATCGCCGGTGTCCGTGTACGGGTACTTGGAGTCCGACTCCTTGGGGTAGATCAG
>JBQCDC010000427.1:0-3268 GCA_051961575.1 Marmoricola sp. | reverse complement strand
CCACGCAGGGCTGCGCGCCTGCTCGTCGGGCCACGGGAGGAGCCGACCGCGTTGCTCGGTGACTTTGAAGTCAGCGCCGAGGACGGCTGTGGCCGCGACGGCTCCGAGGAGCACCAAGCCACGCGGCTTCACCCGGTTGATCTCCTGGGCGAGCCACGGCGCGCAGGCGGAGATGTGACGGACGGCGGGCCTTTGGTGGATCCTGCGCTTTCCGCGGGTGCCCCGGTGTCGGAAGTGCTTGACGGCGTTGGTCAGGTACACCGATTCCGGCGCCACGCCCTGGGCGATAAGCACCTCGCGAAGCAGCTTGCCGGCGGGTCCGACGAACGGCTTGCCCTGGTGGTCCTCCTCGTCGCCGGGTTGTTCGCCGATGAGCATGAGGTCGGCTCGCGCCGGTCCCTGGCCGGGCACGGCCTGGATCGCGTCCGACCACAACTCGCAGGCGCGGCAGGAGGGGAGCGCTTGCGCGAGTGCCCGGACGCCGCCACCGTCGGGAATCCAGTAGTCGGCGCTGCGACCAGCAGGCTCAGGGGACGTCACTGCTCGTACTGCGGTTCAGCCTCCGGCGCCTCGTCGGGCGGCTGGCCGGGCTTGTTGGGATCCGCCGCCGGGATCTCCTCATCGGGTTCGCCCGGTGCGACTTCGGGTTTCGGTTCGAACGGCGCGGTGGTCATCTGGTGGGCGTACCCGAACCCACCGCCAGGCATGCCCGGCTGTAAGAGCAAACGCCTCGATGGAATGAGATCGAAGGTTCAGGGGTAATGCACAGGAATCAGTCGGTGCGTGATTCCTAGAAAAGAGAACAGCCATGGTCGGGCTTGGTGTCATCTTGTTGATAGTCGGTTTGATCGTCGGCGTCCCGGTGCTGGTCACCGTGGGAATCGTCCTGATCGTCGTCGGACTGGTCCTGAACCTGGTGCCCATCGGTGGCTCGACCCGAAGGATCTGGTGACCAGGTCAGATGCTGGCCTTCACCGCGATCGTCGAGATCGACGAGACCGAGCAAGCCGCCGTCGTTGTCGAGGGTGAACTTTCCGAGGCGACCGCGTTGTTGCTCGTCGGTGCGGTCTCGGCGGCCCTGCACCATGCGGCCGCGACGACCTTCATCTTGGACCTTCGAGGGGTCGACACAATCGGGGCTCCCGGCCTCGACGCCATCTTGGACATCCGACGAGCCGTGGTGGCCGGCGGCCGCAGACTCGAGGTGCTCGGAGCCTCGAGCACCATCGAGCGGGCGCTCAGCCCCCAGGAAGCCGCATAGCCCGCGCGGAAGAAACCACGTTGCTGGGTGGTTGGCCCGATATGGCTCTCCTTGGCAGCAGCAACCTCGATGTCTTTCCGCTCAACCTCGGCGGCAACGTGTTCGGCTGGACCGCCGATCGTGATGCCTCGTTCGCGATCCTCGATGCCTTCGTCGACGGTGGCGGCGATTTCGTCGATACCGCGGACGCCTACAGCGCCTTCCATCCGGGAAACTCGGGCGGCGAAAGCGAGACGATCATCGGCGAGTGGCTGGCCAGTCGCGGCCGCGAGCGCCTGGTGGTCGCGACCAAGGTGAGCCGGCACCCGGAGTTCCTCGGTCTGGCACCCGACAACATACGCGCGGCCGCCGACGCGAGTCTGAAGCGGCTCGGCACCGACCACATCGATCTCTACTACGGGCACTTCGATGACCCGCAGGTGCCGGCCGCCGAGTTCGCCGGCGCCTTCTCCGAGCTGGTCGATGCCGGCAAGGTGCGCACGATCGGCATCTCGAACTTCTCCCCCGAGCGGATCGATGAGTGGTTCGCTGCCGTGAGGGCCGACGGGCTGCATGCTCCGGTCGCCCTGCAACCGCAGTACAACTTGGTCGAGCGCGACTTCGAGACCAATGGCTTGCGCAAAGCCGCTCTTCACTACGACCTGGCCGTCCTGCCGTACTACGCACTCGCCAAGGGGTTCTTGACCGGTAAGTACCGCGGCGCCGGGAAGGGTTCGAGCCCGCGCGCGGCCGGTGCTCTCGCCTATCTGGACGACCGAGGACGGCGAGTTCTCGCAGCCCTCGACGAGGTCGCGGCCGCGCATGGGACCAAGCCGGCCGTGGTGGCGCTGGCCTGGCTGCGGCAGCAGGGCACGATTCCGATCGCCTCCGCCAGCCGGGTCGAGCAGCTTGCCGACCTGCTCGCATCCGCTCAGCTGGATCTCGAGGCGGCCGAGATCGAGCAGCTCACGGCGGCCGGTGTGGAATAGCTAGGGCAGGAGGAACCCGTCAGAGCGGACGGGGGAATCGCACTGACGGGCGTCTACCTAGTACCCATGAGCGGCGCGCGCATGCGCAATCGCCGTCTCATTTTCCCCTTAGGTTCTTGACGGTCTTTTCTCAGGATCCCTAACCTGATCTCGGGTGAGGGCCTGGGGGGATTTTCTGTAACTGGCATACGCCAGACATGTCTCAGTTCGTTGCTCGGCGGCGCAACATCGACATGTTCTGGGGGATTCTTCGATGCCTACTTCTCTGCAAGGTCTGACCGCTCGCGTACGGATTGAGCTGGATCGCCGACGGCCGAACAAGCAGGTCCGGCGCATCATCCGCGGGGTCGAGATGGTCCTGCCACGGCGGCACGTCTTGCCGCACGTCACGACCGGCAACTCGCCCTACGCGGCCAATCTTGTCGAGCTCGCGGCCAAGCTGAACGACGCAGAAGGGTCGGTCACCGTCCTCGACGTCGGCGCCAACGTGGGCGACTCGGCGCTGTTGATCCTCGGTGAGACCCCGACCGCGACGATCGTCTGCGTTGAGCCCGACCCCATCTGGTTGGAGTACCTCGAGATCAACACGAGGGAACTGCCTAACGTCGTCGTGGAGGCATCGGTCCTGTTGGCGGAAGCGCCCGCCGGTGTCGAGTCACTGACGATGCTTCATCACGAGGTCGGCACCAGCCAGGTTCAACGCGATGGCGAAGGCCACCCGGTCACCGGCATCAGCATGGCGGAGCTCGTCCGGCGCTATCCCCAGCTGACCAACACCAGGCTGATCAAGTCGGACACCGACGGCTGGGACATCGTCCTTGTTCCGGCGATGGCCGCCGCGCTCGCCGACACCCGCCCGATCCTCTTCTTCGAGTTCGATCCCCGACCCTCCGCGCTAATCACGCCCGACGTCGACCCCGACGACCTGTGGCCGCAGCTCATCGATCTCGGCTACGAGGACGCGTTGCTCTGGGACAATGGTGGCTGGCTCCTCGGCAGCAGTCGGGTGAGCGACCTCGCGGAGAAGTCGGCCGTGTTC
>JBQCDC010000426.1:0-2443 GCA_051961575.1 Marmoricola sp. | reverse complement strand
GACCATCTTGGACCGGTGCGTGAGGGTGACACGCTGCGCAGCACCGTCGAGGTTGAGGTGGTCGAGCCGGTTGAGCCGGTGGCTGGTGGGACGCGACTGATGCACCTGCGCAGCCGAGTCTCGTCCGACGACGGGCCGGTTCTCGACTGGCGCTTCGTCGCGTTGGTTCGTTGAGCAGATCACCCCCGGTGAGCCCCTGCCCACCCGCCACTAGAGACCGGCGGCGTTCGACGCCAGGATGGAGTCGGCGCGGAAGGACCCCGGCGGCGGCGTCACGCCGTTGAGGCGGCACCACTCACCCGGAGGGCGCTGGCTCTTGCGCGGGATGCCGCTGGAGGGCTCCAGCTGGAGCGGGATCGGCGGCAGCGGCGGCAGGTCGATGTCCTTCTCGGCCGCGAGCTGGTCGGCGTCCTTCTCCTCCGACATGCCGATCGGACCGACGGTCTGGGCGTTGAGGAACTGGCGCACCACCGGCTCATCGGAGGACAGCAGCATCTCGCGCGGACCGAACATGGCCAGGTGCTTGTGGTAGAGCAGGCCGATCTGGTCGGGCACCACACGCACCGAGTGGATGTCGTGGGAGACGATGAGGAACGTCGCGTCGATCTGGGCGTTGAGGTCGACGAAGAGCTGGTTGATGAAGCTGGTGCGCACCGGGTCCAGACCCGAGTCGGGCTCGTCGATCAGCAGGATCTCCGGGTCCAGCACCAGCGCGCGGGCCAGGCCGGCACGCTTGCGCATGCCGCCGGAGATCTCACCGGGAAGCTTCATCTCGGCGCCGATGAGACCCACCAGGTCCATCTTCTCCATGACGATCTTCTTGATGTCGGACTCGGACTTCTTCGTGTGCTCGCGCAGCGGGAACGCCACGTTGTCGAACAGGTTCATCGAGCCGAACATGGCGCCGTCCTGGAACAGCACCCCGAAGAGCTTGCGGATCTCGTAGAGGTCCTTCTCCGAGCAGGACACGATGTCGGTGCCCTCGATGATGACCGAGCCCTCGTCGGGCTTGATCAGACCGATGAGGCTCTTGAGGAGCACGGACTTGCCGGTGCCGGACGGGCCGAGCATCACGCAGATCTCGCCCGCCGGGAGGGTGAGCGTCACGTCGCCCCAGATGAGCTGCTTGCCGAACCTCTTGGTCAAGTGCTCGATCTTGACGTCAACACCCATGCTGGGTCTCCCATTCTGCGTGATGTGATGCGCGTCCCACCGACGAGTAACAACGGCACGGTATAGCGGAAGTTACGCCTTGGCGAGCCGCACCCCACCCCACGAGACAGATCCGTGACCTTTGGCTACTGAGCGGTAAGGAGAGTCCCTCGGGGAACGCCCGAAGGGCGGCCACCCCCGTGGGGTGACCGCCCTTCGATGCGCTCGCTGTGCCGGGCAGACCCGGCACGGCTCACTTGAGCTCGACGGTGGCGCCGGCGCCCTCGAGCGCCTCCTTGGCCTTGTCCGCGGTCTCCTTGTTGACCTTCTCGAGGACAACCTTCGGGGCGGCCTCGACCAGGTCCTTGGCCTCCTTGAGACCGAGGCTGGTGAGCGCGCGCACCTCCTTGATGACGTTGATCTTCTTGTCACCAGCGGCGGCGAGGACGACGTCGAACTCGTCCTGCGCAGCGGCCTCGTCGGCACCGCCGGCGGCGCCACCGGCGGCCGGGGCAGCGGCAACGGCGACCGGAGCGGCGGCGGTCACGCCGAAGGTCTCCTCGAAGGCCTTCACGAACTCGGAGAGCTCGATGAGGGTGAGCTCCTTGAACGCGTCGAGCAGCTCGTCAGTGCTGAGCTTCGCCATGATTGGCATTCCTTTCAGGTTGGCCGGTTCGTCGGGCGACGTACCGACCGGGTTTCAGGTGGTGGTTGTTCCCGGGCCTCAGGCCGAGCGCGCTGCGCGCGCTGGCTTGCTTGCCTCGGCACGGACGAGCAAGCTCGCCGGCCTCGGCTTCGCTACGCCTCGGTGGTCTCCGTGGTCTCCTCGGCGGCAGCCTCGGGGGCGGCCTCCTCGGCGACATCGGCGACCTCGGCCTCGGCAGCGGGAGCCTCGACGTCGGCAGGAGCCTCGGTCGCAGCCTCCTCGGCGGCAGCCGGCGTACCAGCACCACCTGCGAGGATCGTGGGGTCCTGCGCGGCCTTCTCCTGAAGGGCGGCAGCAAGCTGCGCGGCCTTCGACGGGAGGGCGTTGAGGACGTAGAGCGCCTGCGAGAGCGATGCGGTCATCGCGCCGGCAAGCTTGGAGAGCAGCACCTCGCGCGACTCGAGGTCGGCGAGCTTGCCGACCTCCTTCGCGTCGAGCAGCTTGCCCTCGTAGAACCCACCCTTGATGACGAGGGCGGGGTTCGCCTTGGCAAAGTCACGCAGACCCTTGGCAGCCTCGACGACGTCACCCTTGATGAAGGCGACGGCGGTGGGGCCGGTGAGGAAGTCGTCGAGACCCTCGATC
>JBQCDC010000425.1:0-2314 GCA_051961575.1 Marmoricola sp. | reverse complement strand
AGCGACTCCCAGTCGGCCTCGGTCAGGTCGTTGACGTTCTTCGCGCCGAGCCGCTCGAGCGCCGGGCTCTCGACGCGGTGCGCCAGGATCGACCAGTAGGCGGTGAGGTTGGCGTCGATGCCCGAGTGCGGCTGCACGTAGGCGTATTCGGCGCCGAAGAGCTCACGGGCGTGCTCGGCGGCGAGTGACTCGACGGTGTCGACGTTCTGACATCCGGCGTAGAAGCGGTGCCCGACCGTCCCCTCGGCGTACTTGTCGGAGAACCAGCTGCCCATGGTCAGCAGGACCGCCGGCGAGGCATAGTTCTCGGACGCGATCAGTTTGAGCGATCCACGCTGGTCAGCAAGCTCCTGGACGGTCGCCGCCGCGATGCGGGGCTCGACCGAGGCGATCACCTCGAGCGCGGACTGATAGGCAAGGGACGCGGTCTTCATGATCGGCTCCGTCATGGTCCTACCTTATCTGCGCGCGTCTTGCGTCCACATCATGGACTGCCGTCTCGTTGCATGAGATTCCGAGTTGGGATTAGGCCGTCCGGAACGTGAGACTGTACGCATGGTGAGCGGATCGACCTCTATCTACCTCGTGGCGCGGCGCCACGTGGACTTCGGTCGTACCCGCAGCATGTTGTGTCACCTCGGTCGCTGACGCAGCGCGGATCGCTCCAGCGCCTCAGCAACGTCGACCTCGATGCCCTCTCGAACCTCAGGACACATTTGTGACGACCACCCCCAACACTCCCGCCTCCGCTGGCCGCTCCGGTCGCCCGCGCCGCACGCGCGGTGAAGGCCAGTGGGCGCTCGGCTACCGCGAGCCGCTGAACAAGAACGAGCAGTCCAAGAAGGACGACAGCCCGCTCCACGCCCGCGGCCGCATCCTCGGGATCTACAGCAAGAAGGGCTTCGACTCGATCGACCCGGCCGACCTGCGCGGTCGGTTCCGCTGGCACGGCCTCTACACGCAGCGTGCGCCCGGCTTCGACGGCGGCAAGACCGCCATGCTCGAGGAAGAGGAGCTCGACGACCGCTACTTCATGATGCGGATCCGCTCGGACGGCGCACTGCTCGACGCCGCCGCGATCCGCACGCTCGGTGAGATCTCGCAGGAGTTCGCCCGCGGCACGGCCGACATCACCGATCGTCAGAACATTCAGCTGCACTGGGTCGAGATCGAAGACGTCCCCACCATCTGGGAGCGGCTCGACGCCGTCGGCCTGACCACCATGGAGGCCTGCGGCGACTCGCCGCGACCGTTCCTCGGCTCACCCGTGGCCGGAGTCGCGGCCGACGAGATCATCGACGGCACGCCGGCACTCGCCGAGATCAAGAGGCGTGCCCTGGACAACCCCGCCTACGCGAACCTGCCGCGCAAGTTCAAGACCAGCGTCAGCGGCCACCCGAGCCTCGACGGCGCTCCCGAGGTCAACGACGTGGCCTTCGTGGGCGTCGTGCATCCCGAGCTCGGACCCGGCTTCGACTGCTGGGTCGGCGGCGGCCTGTCAGTGAACCCGATGTTCTCGCAGAAGCTCGGCGTGTGGATCCCGCTCGACGAGGTCGCCGACGTCTGGGAGGGCGTGGCCGGCATCTTCCGCGACTACGGCTACCGCCGCCTGCGCTCGAAGGCACGCCTGAAGTTCCTCGTCGCCGACTGGGGAGTCGAGAAGTTCCGCGAGGTTCTCGAGACCGAGTACCTCAAGCGGGAGCTCGTCCGCAACGAGTCCCCCGCCAAGGCGACACGCTCCAGCGACCACCTCGGCGTGCACGAGCAGAAGGACGGCAAGTTCTACGTCGGTGCGGCGCCGGTGGTCGGCCGTATCCGCGGCGAGGGCCTGCTCGAGCTGGCGAAGATCGTGGAGAAGCACGGTGCCGCCGGCATCCGCCTGACCAGCTTCCAGAAGTTCGTGGTCATCGGCGTCGATGGCGACAAGACCGAGGCCCTGGTCGCGGACCTGGCCAAGGTCGGGCTCGAGGCCAACCCGTCGAACTGGCGCCGCAACACGATGGCGTGCACCGGCATCGAATTCTGCAAGCTCGCCATCGTCGAGACCAAGCAGCGCGCAGCCGACCTGATCACCGAGCTCGAGAAGCGGATCCCCGATCTCGACACCCCGGTCACGGTCAATGTGAACGGCTGCCCGAACGCCTGCGCTCGAAGGCACGCCTGAAGTTCCTCGTCGCCGACTGGGGAGTCGAGAAGTTCCGCGACGTTCTCGAGACCGAGTACCTCAAGCGGGAGCTCGTCCGCAACGAGTCCCCCGCCAAGGCGACACGCTCCAGCGACCACCTCGGCGTGCACGAGCAGAAGGACGGCAAGT
>JBQCDC010000424.1:0-16970 GCA_051961575.1 Marmoricola sp. | reverse complement strand
TGACGAGGCACCCAACGGTGAGCGCGAAGGCATCGCCCGCGCGGTGGCCGTGACGGGCAGCGTGATCACCGCCGCCGGCGTCATCTTCGCCTCGAGCGTGTTCGCGATGATGGCCGGCAACGTGCTGACTCTGCAGCAGCTCGGCTTCACCATCGGCATGGGCCTGCTCCTCGACACGTTCATCGTGCGGACGCTGGTCGTGCCCGCTTTCGCGACCCTGCTGGGACGCAATCTGTGGTGGCCGAGCAATCGCGGTCGCGGATCGAAAGTGGACGCTGAAGCGGATCCAGACGCGGACCGCTCGCGCGAGTTCGTTCAGACCGCTCGGCGAGCGACCCCGCCGCCACCGCCTCGGCTCGCCCCTCGCTAAGAGCCGAGCCCGGCGATTCTGCAAGGGGTGGGGCCCTCGTTCGAGAACCCCACCCCCACCTCGATCAGCGAACGACCCTGAGCGAGGGCCCAGCCGCTGAGGCTGACAGGTAGCGAGCGTCTCCGCCGTAGGAGATTCCTACCGTCCACGTGCCCTTGGCGAGCTTGGGCACGGTGATCGTCACCACGCCGTTGGTAAGCCGTCCGGTCAATGTCTTCACGACCGATCCCTTGCGCACCCTGATCGTCACCGTGCCTGTCGCGTGCGTCAGGCCGGTGGGTGTCGCGACGGTGACGCGGTAGCGACCGGTGGCGGTCGTCCTTGGGGTCGTCACCGTTGCACCGCTGATCTTGCTGACCTTCGCTCGCGCAACCGTGAGAGTGCCGTTGTCGGTGAACGAGGCGATCTGGTCATCGCCGGCGTAGGACAGCGTGTAGGTGTAGCTGCCCGGGACCCATTTGGGCAGCGTGAACGACGCGGCACTCTGGGTGACCGGCTTCGAGGTGGTGAGCACCGTCGTGGTGCCCTTCTTGACGGTCAGAGCGACCTGACCGGTGGGGACGCGGCCGTACTGGTTGGCGATGGCGACCGAGATGACGGGCGCCGTGCCGTAGGCCACGGTCTTTGCGGTGACGGTCTGGGTCGACACGACGCCGCCGGGCAGACCACCGAAGAACGAGTCCAGCTTGGCCACTGCCTCGAGACCGAACTGCACCGAGTTCCAGGCGTTGAGGATGCTCGTCTTGCGCTGCTGGGCAACGGAGTAGGCCCCGTAGACCGTGGACAGATTCCCGATCAGGGTCTGGTCCGGGGTCGTGGCCTGCTCCGCGCCGAGAAGCGCCGCCTGTGCGGCCGACTTGGTCGTCGGGGCGTTGGCGCCGAGTGCGCTGAGAGCGGTCTGGAGAGCGGCTGGGCTGATCGTCGTCGCACCAGCAGTTCCCGGCGCGGCGAATCCAGCCGACACCGTGCCCTTGCTCGAGTTGTAGGTCACTGTCGCGAGATCACCACTACCGAGGTAGTGGGCGTCGTCGGCGTCGGTGGCCGTGTTGTAGTGGGAGGTGAGCGCGGTGGCCGCGGGGTTGGACTTCCACGTGAACGTGCTCAGGTCGCTGTGGATCGTCGACCAGATGGCAGCGTCATGCGGGATGTTCAGTCCGATGCCGAAGGGCTGGGGGTGCGTGAAGTACGGCTCCGACATGTACTCGTTGAAGTACGGAAGGCCGTTGACATCCGTCTCCTGCTGGATCCACTGGCGGGTGATGCCGCCGTTTGGCGTCGCTGAGCTCGCGCCCTGCTGGTAACCGACCAGGAACGGAACCTGCAGCTTGCGGACGTTCTTGAGCGACTTGGCCGTGTTGCCTCCGGGGTAGTAGCTCACGAAGCCGGTGCCCAACGTCGGGTCGTACTGGGTCTCGATGTTGGCGAGGTAGCTGGTGATCAGGTCGCCATAGAGCTCGGTCGGGTTCGAGTTCGTCGGGTCGCTGGAACCGGCCGCCCCGGTGTAGTTGCGCACCTGGAGAGGATCCGTGGCACTGGTCGTGCCACCGCCGACCCAACCGCCGTCGAGCACCGTGTCGAAGTTGTAGACCGTCTTCACGCCGTTCGCGATGGCGTACTTGTTGACCGACTCGAGCGCAGCGCGGGTGTTGGGGCACCAGGTTCCGCCGAACAGGATGATCGCGTTCTGCGAGGTCGCGCTGGTCAGGAGGTGCACCAGCTGGGGATAGGTGATCTGCTGGATGCGCCAATCGGCGGCGTCGGCGTCGGAGAGCACCTTGTCGCTTCCGGGCGCGTCGGTGTAGGCCGTCGCGTTCGCTGCGGGCTCCGGCTGGCTACCGGCGTATTTCGAGTTGGCCTCGGACTGCCAGAAGGCGCCTTGACCCAGCTCGGTCAGGTTGGCTGCCCCGACGGTGCCGATGGCTGTGGTCACATCGGACTGGGTCGAGCTGCTCGATGCCTCCTTCGACAGGTCCACCCAGGACACGATCTTCTGCGGCTGCGCGCTACCGCCGGAGGGCGTGACGGTGTTGTCCTTGTTGTAGATGAAGAAGTAGTCATCCGTCGCGTTGGCGTCGGTGCCCGAGGTGTAGTCGTAGAGGGCGCCGCCGCTGGTGTTGCCGACCTCGGTGCTGTAGCCGGCGTTACTGCCATAGTCGTTGCTGATCGAGGAGTCCAGGGCGGTGGTGATGACGCCTCCCTCCGCCCCCTTCGCCAGCTGACCGTCGGGGTCGGAGGTGATGGTGGCCTTGTAGCCGTCCCCGAGGTACTGGGCGATCAGGTTCGTCCAGGTGTAGCCGTAGATGGTTTGCGAGGCTGCCGTGATCGAGGTGATGCCGGCAGGGTTGCGGATGTCCAGGTTGGGCTCGGTGGTACTGCCGACCTTGGCGCTGCCGGACAGGTTCGGGTCGAACCAGTAGACCTTCTTGACACCAGCGGCCTCTGCCGATGCCTCGACGTCTTGAGCACGTGCCTTGAAGTTGGCGTCCGCCGGGTCGCCGACGAGGAATGCGAACTTCCCGGTCTGCTTGAGCAGCCACTGGAACCGGTCGTAGGTCACGGTCTCGATCACCGGGCTGGTGTCGGACGCCGGCAAGCCCAACGCGTCCTGGAGGTACGTGCCGTCGGTGAAGGTCGTCGCTGTGCGGGCCGGCGCCTCTGTGGCGAAGGCACTCCCGGTCCCTGCCGCGAGCGTTAGGAGAGCCGCTGTGGCCGCCACCGCTGCGGTCGGCCGTTGGGCTCGTTTGAAGGGATTCATGGTCTTCGTGTCGCTTTCTGTTCGATGCTGCTGGTTGGGTTATGCGATGTCAGGGCGCGCCCGTCCGCACGACCGGCCTGATCCTGGTCGCGTGGGGTGGGTGGCTGGAGTCCGGCGTGTCTCCCTAGCCGTCTGTCGAGCTACGACATCGGCCGGCGGTCCGGAAGCGGACGATCATGAGGTCTCGCCGTCCGGTCGGCGATGTCGCGATCCTCGACCGCGGAGGGCGCCGCCGACCAGGACCGAGAGGGAGATGGCAGCCAAGCCCGCGAGCACGCTCAGGCCGATGTCCCGCGTGTTGCCGGAGCCCAGGCCCAAGCCCGAAGAGACTTTGCTGTCCAGCTTCTCCGAGGCGAGCGTCGCCGCGACGTCGGTCGGGGCACCGGAAGTCGATCCGGAGCGGAGGCTCGCCGGGATCGCATGTGCGCCCTTGGTCGACTTGGCTGTCGGCTTATCGGTCGTCGACGCGCTCGGTGAGGCTCCCGCAGCCGACGGCGAGGTCACCTGTCCGCTAGTCGTGCCCGTGGCCGAGGTGTGGCCCGAGGTTGAGCCGCCCGTGGTCGAGGTGTGGCCCGCCGACTTCGTGGTCGTCGGAGCCTTGGTCGGAGCCTTGGTCGGACCCGAGGAGGACCCAGCGCCGGCCTGTTGTGCCTTCCATTCCTTGTACGAGCTGATCCGCGACCACTCGGTCCAAGGCGCGGTCGCGAGCAGGTTGCCGCTGTCGTCGTAGTAGAGGACCTCGTTGTCGGCGAAGTCGTACTGGACATCGGGAATGGGCGTGCAGGCGTAGTCGTCGTAGCCCGGAAGGGTGTCCAGTCCGTCGTGGTAGGTCTGACCGTTGATCGTGACCGTGACGGGATACGGATGCTGCGCCGGGTTGGTGACGTCGCCCGCCCAAGCGCCGGGCGCTTCGAGGAGCACCAGACCGCCGACGCCGACTGCGATCGCGGTCGTGACAAGCAGGGTACGGAATCGTGATCGAACAGTTCGCATTACGCGTTCACCAGCTCTCGGTCGGTGTGGGAGAGGTTTGTGTCCGGGTCGGGCTTGTTCTCGCTACCCGGGCGATCGATAGCCGTCGTGGGGTCCTCGTCCTCGCGGAACTCGGCGCGTCCGGCGAAGATCTCGTCGTCGAGGAACCCCGTCTGTCTCGCCACCACGGCGGCACTCACCGCAGCGGCGGTGACATTGGTGGCCGTGCGGGCCATGTCGGCGATGATCCCGATCGGAATCGTCACCGCGACGAACTCGAGCGGCAGACCCGCAGCCGAGAGCACGGTCGCGGCAGCCACGGTGGCCGCTCCAGGAACGCCGGCCACACCGATGGAGACCACCACGCTGAGGGCCGCCAGCGTGAGGTATTGACTCAGCGAGTAGTGGATGTCGTAGGCGTTGATGCCCCAGATGGCGATCATGACGGGCCAGATGCCCGAGCAGCCCGGCATACCGATGGTGGTGCCCAAGGGCGCGGTGAAGTGTGCGATCTCGGAGTGCACCCCGATCTCGCGGGTCAGTTGGTTGGTGGTGACCGGCAGTGAGCCGACACTGCTCTGTGTGGTGAAGGCCGTGAGCTGCGCCGGGAACACCTTGCGGAAGAAGGCGATGGCGGGAAGTCGGGCGAACGAGCGCACGATGACGCCGTTGAGAGCGAACATGTGGATGAAGCAAGCAGCCCACACCAGCGCGAGCAGGCCGACCAGCGAGGTGAACTCGCGCCCTAGGTTCATGCTGCTGCCCACGGTGTAGGCGGTGAGGACGACGATCGCGTAGGGCGTGAGCTGGATGACGTAGCCCACCGCCTTGAAGATCACCAGCTTCAGGGCCTCAGCCCCGGCACGGAACGGCTCGACCTTGGCCTGCTTCTTCTCCGCCACAGCAAGGTAGGCGACCGCGAGCGTCACCGAGATGAGGATGATCGGGATGATGTCGTTCGCGGAGAAGTTCTGGATCACATTGGTGGGGAAGAATCCGACCACCACCTGGCTGAAGCTCTGCACCTGACCCTGCACGGTGGCGATCGCGGTGTTGCCGAGCTTGTCGTGAACGCCGCGGCCGGGCTGGAAGGTCAGCGCGAGGCCGAGCGCCAGCACGACACCCAGTGCATTGCTGAGCAGGAGCCAGAAGGCCGATCGCAGGCCGATGCTCCGCAGTTTGGCCACACTGCCCAGTGAGGTGATCGAGGAGACGATCGCGACCGCGATCAAGGGGGCGACGGTGGCCAGGAGCAGGTTGATGTAGATCTGCCCGATCGGGTTGATCGCCTGAACGTGGTTGCGAGCAACCAGTCCGATCCCGACTCCCACCGTCAGTGCGATCAATGCCAGGACGGTGACGTGCAGACGGTGGCGCTTCAGCCACCACACGGCCAGCCAGGCCAGTGCGACGGCGGCGAGTGTTGCCGATGCTGCCCAGTTCACTTGTGTGTTCCCTTCGTCAGTAGTGGGCCGACCTCGAGCGGGCAGCACGTGCTGCACCGAGGGGTCGGCGGTGGTCGGATCGGCGCGGTCCGAAGAAGCGCCGGAGTGCCGTCAGCGGCAGAGCGTCGCGCAGACGCGCTGAAGGTCGAGATAGCGCCGCATGGTCAGCAGCGTCTCGGTGTGGTGCAGCGTGAAGACATTCACGTCAGATCCCCCTCTGCGTCGCCCCCGACGCATTGCGCTTGCGAACGAGCCTTCGTCGTTCGCCAGGTCGTCACCTGGAGCACCCCACCGCGTACGAGGGTTGCCGGTCAGCAAGCCAGGGCTTTGTGCTGACACTCATGACCTGTTCCGGACATTAGCGGAGCCTTGTCCGAATATGCAAATTTATATCAAATAACTCGACATTAGGCGGATGCGAGCTGATCGGCACGGCAAGCGCTACCTCCAGTACGGACGACGAGGTCAGCGCTCTGCCAGGTCGGGAGGGGCCGCGGGTCCGGTTTTGGCACGAGACCCTCTGCGGTCCGCGCGTAGGTCCAACGCGGTCCGTCCTCGACCAGCTGTCGCAAGGCGGAGAGCAGGCGGTCGACGTGTGCGCCTGTCGTCCCGACACCGATGCTGGCACGCACGGCCTCCTGGTCAACCGAACTGTCGAGGAGGCGGTCGAGAAGTGGATGTGCGCAGAAGCGCCCATCACGTACGCCGATACCGTGCTCGGCCGACAGATACTGCGCCACGTGGTCCGCTCGGAATCCATCGACGGTGAAGGTGACGACGCCGACACGGTCGGCCTCGGGCCCCCACAGCGAGAGGATCCGCACGCCAGGCAGCACGCGGAGTCCCTGGTGAAGCCGGCCCGCCAACTCCTTCTCGTGCTTGATCAGCGCGGTTTCTCCCACGGCGGAGAGGGCATCACAGGCTGCGGCGATGGCCACAGCCCCGATGACGTTGGGCGTTCCGCCCTCGTGTCGAGCCGGCACATCCGCCCAGGTCGTGCCCGCCAAGGTCACCTGCCGGACGGCTCCTCCCCCTGCCACGTACGGAGGTGCGGCGGCCAGCCAGTCAGGCCTGCCGATCAAGACGCCCGCGCCGAAGGGTGCGTAGAGCTTGTGGCCCGAGAAGGCCAGGTAGTCGACCCCGCTGCGGGAGAGGTCCACGCGCCGATGGGGCACGAGCTGTGCGCCGTCGACGACGATCCGTGCGCCGTGACGATGCGCGATCGCGGCGAGACGGGCGATCGGCAGGGTCTCGCCCGTGACGTTGGATGCTCCCGTCACCGCCAGAAGGGCAGCGGGCGCCGCGGCGAGCGAATCCTCGACCGCCCTGAGCGTTTCTTCGATGCTCGAGCCAGCCAGGACCGTACGGGTTTCCAGACCGCGCCACGGCAGCAGATTCGCATGATGCTCGATATCGAGGTGGACCACCGGACCGGGGACGGCCGAGGCGAGCAGATTCAGAGCATCGGTGGTGTTGCGGACGAACTGGACGACATCGCCATCACGCGCGCCGACGAAGGCCCCCACCGATACCCGAGCCGCTTCATAGGCCGCCGTACAGACCTGCGACGCATACCCGGCGCCACGGTGAACGCTTGAGTAGAGCGGTAGCAGGGCGTCAACCCGCTCCCGCACCGCTGTCAGCGCCGGGGCCGAGGCAGCAACGTCGAGGTTCGCGTAGCGGACGGTCCCGCCGGTCACCAAAGGGACCTCGAGATCGCCGCCCACCAGCTCGAGCAGGGCGCCGACCTGTGTTGATGACGCGGGGTAAGTCGAGGACGAGGAAAAGGACATGGAACTGCTCCCTGAGTAAGGGACACGGTCCACCTCGACGGATGGACTGAGCCCGCGCTTGCCCGTTCCGGTTGGAACAGGCCACGTCATCACCCGGGGCACCCCACCGCGGTGGAGGGTTGCCGGCCAGCTAGCCGGGGCTTCGCGCTGGCGCTCGTGACGGAGGGATCATGACACATGCGGCGAATGGGGCCATCCGCCCACCGACGTCTCCGCGACCGTGGCCGGCCGAATCCTGCTACCGGCGGGTACCAAAATTCTCTGACAGCATCGTCAGGTGGCTAAGACAAGGCGAGCGGCAACGAGTGCCTCCTACTCGATCACGATGCGGCTCTACACGGCCGTCGACCACGGCCTGATCGGGACCATCGCATCAGCGATCTCCACGACCGGAGGCATCGTCACGGCGATCGACGTCGCCGACGCGACGAGTGACCGTCTGGTCGTCGACGTGACCTGTTCAGCCACCGACTCGGAGCACGCGGGCGAGGTCGTGGCGGCTGTTGAGGCAGTCGAGGGCGTCACGGTCCACAAGGTCTCCGACCGCACATTCTTGCTACACCTCGGCGGCAAGATCGAGGTGCGCTCCAAGGTTCCGCTGAAGACCCGCGACGACCTGTCCATGGCCTACACGCCGGGTGTCGGTCGGGTCAGTCTCGCGCTGGCCGAGCACCCGGAGGACGTCGCCAAGCTAACCATTCGCGGCAACGCGGTCGCGGTCGTCACCGACGGGTCTGCCGTGCTCGGTCTCGGCAACATCGGCCCGGGCGCAGCGCTGCCCGTGATGGAGGGCAAGTGCGCCCTCTTCAAGCAGTTCGCCGACATCGACGCCTGGCCGATCTGCTTGGCCACGCAGGACACCGACGCGATCGTGGAGATCGTCGCGGGCATCGCGCCCGGGTTCGGCGGCATCAACCTCGAGGACATCGCGGCGCCGCGGTGCTTCGAGATCGAGACCAGGCTGCGGGAACGGCTCGACATCCCGGTGTTCCACGACGACCAGCACGGCACCGCGATCGTCGTGCTCGCCGCTCTGCTGAATGCGCTGCGCTGCGTGGAGAAGGAGCTCGGCTCGGTGCGGATCGTCGTCTCGGGAGCCGGGGCGGCCGGTACGGCCATCGTGGGCCTGCTGACCGCGGCGGGCGCGAGCGACATCGTCGTGTGGGACAAGGAGGGCTGCCTGGCTGACGGCCTGCTCGGGCTCTCCGAGAGCAAGGCCGCCCTCGCGAGTCGCACGAATCCCCGCGGGGTCACGGGCAGCCTGCAGGACGCGCTCGTCGATGCCGACGTGTTCATCGGGGTCAGCGGCCCTGGCGTGCTCGATGCTCAGTGGATCCAGACGATGGCGGACCAGGCCGTGGTGTTCGCGCTGGCGAACCCGGATCCCGAGGTGGACCCTGCGGATGCGGCCCGTTACGCGGCTGTGGTGGCCAGTGGACGCAGCGACTATCCGAACCAGATCAACAACGTGCTCGCGTTCCCGGGCGTGTTCCGCGGTCTCCTCGACGCGCACGCGAAGGACATCACCACCGACACGTTGCTGCGTGCCGCGCAGGCCCTGGCCGACGCGGTCACACCGGAGCAACTCAACGCGAACTTCATCATTCCGAGCGTGGTCAACCCGTCGGTGCCCAAGGCGGTCGCAGCCGCCGTTGCGCACGTTCAGACGGCGGGCGACGAGTCGCGCACGAGGTAGCGGTTCAGGCAGATGCCCAGCACGCTGCCGTAGATGAGGTGCCCGAGCAGGCTGAGCCCGAAGCTCGCCGCGGTGAGCTTGAACAGCAGCGCCTGCCCGTCCGGCGGAATGGCCACGGTTGCCACCAAGCCTGACCACACGAAGATGCCGTAGGCGACCGAGAGCATGATCGGGTGCGCACGGACCAGGTTCGGACCGATCTGGAGGACGACCGCGCAGAAGGCGAAGTACGCCAGACCGATCCCGGCGCCGTCGCCGACGTAGCGCCAGGCATAGCCGATGAGCGCGTTGGTGCCGTGCCCGCCCGTGACCCAACCGCCCATGCGTGGGATGAAGTCGGGCCAGATGTTGAGCCACACCAGCGGCATCCTCACCGCGTCGTAGGCCATCACCGCGATGAGACCCGCGACCGCCCCGCGCAACGCCCACTGCGCCTCGAGGGAGCGCTTCGCGATGAGCACCACCGCGATGAGCGCGAGAGGGGCCACCACGAACGGGGCTGATTCGCGCATGGGCATCCAGCCGATCACGTGCACGGCGATGGCGCTGACCGGTGCGGCGCCGGCGGTCAGGAGCAGCGCGGCGCGAGACAGGGTCGAGCGCGACACGTCCAGCGGGAAGCTCCACCTCCGCAGACCGTGCTGCGTGGTGATGAGTGCTGGAGGGTTGAGGATGTCGGTCATGGTCGTTCCGCCTTGTCTGCGTTCTCAGACAGACGGAGCCACACGGGCCGAGATTGATACCTCGACGGGACCTCGGGACGCGTCGTAGCGTGGCGATCGTGTCCGACAACGCCGCCGCTGACCTGACCGCACTGCTCGAGCCACTCACGGGACTGATGTCCGAGGCCGCCGCTGCTGACCCGACGACACCGACGCCCTGCTCGGAGTGGGATCTGGCCCACCTCACCACACACCTCGCGGGGACGACCACCAACTTCGCGATCGCCGCCGAGGGCGGTGAGCCCGACTGGTCCGCACCACCTGAGGTCGGAACGGATGCGGCCGGCGCGTTCGCATCTGCGGCCGGGCGACTGAAGGCCGCTCTGGCCGACGGAGGCGACGAGCAGGTGGCGAATATGGCGTGTGCCGAGCTGTCCGTGCACACCTGGGACCTCGCGCGGGCGCTTGGACGGGAGACCGCGAGCCTGCCGCCCGGCGCCGCCGAGCGCGGCGGTGCCTTCATGCGGGCGGGCCTGACCGATGCCGGACGAGGCGAATTCTTCGCTCCCGAGAAGCCGGCGCCGGAGGGCGCGGACACCTACACGGCGTTGGCCGCCTTCGCCGGTCGCGATGTCTAGGCGATGATGCCCCGCTCGACCTTGTCGAGCATCTCCTCGAGCGCCTGATCACGCTCGGCCTTGCTGCTCAGGACGAGCGGCCCTTCCAGGTGCAACGCGGCGAAGCCATGCACCGCGGGCCAGCACACCATCTCCGCGTTCTCGCGCAGCTCCGATGTGGTGACGCCAGCCTCGACCAACCCATCGAGCGCCTCGGTGAGTAGCTCGTAGGGTCCGGCCACGATCTCCTCGACCTGTTCGGGCTGGCCAGCGGCCGCTGCTGAGAACGCGATACTGAACAAGCCCGGTTCCGACAGCGCGAACTCGACGTACGCCCTGCCGATCGCGCGCAGGCGGGCCCTCGCCTTGTCCTGCGCAGTGCCGCGCACGGACTTAGACGATCGCTCACGCATCCGCGTGGCCATCTCCGCCATGCCCACCTGTGCGACTGCGACGAGCAGAGCGTCGCGGTCCTTGAAGTGGCGATACGCCGCGTTGTGCGAGACGCCGGCATTGCGGGCGGCCTCGCGGACGACCACGCCGGCCTCACCCTTCTCGCGTGCGAGCGCGACGCCCTGCCGCACGAGCTCCTCGCGCAGGTTTCCGTGGTGATACGGCGTCGTCATGGCCGTCATCCTACGCCGATGTTGACAGTGGCCACATTCTGAGGTTTCCTAGATGTTGTCAGCGTCAACATCTGACCAGATCTTGGGAGAAACCATGAACCGCAAAGCCGGCATCCTCGTCGCGGTCTACCTGGCCGTGCTCGCGATCAACCTGGACGTCACGATCGTCAACGTCGCTCTCCCCTCGGTCGCTCGTGAGCTCGGCGCGAGCACTCGCGGCCTGCAATGGGTGGTCGACGGCTACAACCTCGCGTTCGCCGGACTTGTGCTGGCGGGCGGCAGCATCGCCGACCGCTTCGGCCGGCGTCCCGCACTCCTGACCGGCTTGATCGGCTTCGCGGCCTTCAGCGCCATCGGCGCCTCGGTCACGTCGACCGGCTGGCTCATCGGCGCGCGCATCGGGATGGGCGCTTTCGCGGCGCTGATCTTCCCGGCGACGCTGAGCATCATCTCCAACGCCTTCCCCGACCGTAAGCAGCGCGCGGCCGCGCTCGGCGGCTGGGGTGCCGTGGTCGGCGCGGGCGTCGCGCTGGGACCCGTGACGGGCGGCGCACTCCTCGAGCACTTCTACTGGGGCAGTGTGTTCTGGGCCTTGGTCCCGATCGCGGTCATCGCCGCAGCCCTGGGGTTCCGGCTCGTTCCCGAGTCACGCGCCGACGACGTGCCCCCGCTCGACCGGCGCGGCCTCGTGCTGTCGACGGCACTGCTCACCGCCACGACCTACACCATCATCGAGGCACCCAGCCGCGGCTGGCACTCGGCGATGACGCTGGGCGGGTTCGCCGTCGCGATCGTGCTGCTCACCGCGTTCATCGCAGTGGAGAGTCGGGTCCCCCTCCCGATGCTCGACGTGACCCTGTTCCGCGATCGCCGCTTCAGCGCGGCCAGCGGTGCGGTCACGATCGTGTTCTTCGCGCTGGCCGGCTTCATCTTCCTGATCACGCAGTACTTCCAAGTGATCCGCGGCTTCGGGCCGTTCGATACCGGCGCTCGGATCCTGCCGGTGGCGATCAGCATCGCGATCGCGTCGGTGGCCGGCGGCATCCTGGCGCCGCGCGTCGGCACCCGCTCGATCGTGACGCTCGGGCTGGTGATGTTCGGAACGGCGATGACCTGGATCGGCGCCACCGCGACCGCGCACGACGCCTACACCACCACGATCGTGCCGGAGATGGTGTTGATGGGTCTGGGCATGGGCTTCATCTCGACGCCTGCCACCGAGTCGATCATGTTGGTGCTCCCACCGGCGCGGGCCGGCATCGGGTCCGCGGTCAACGACGCGACCCGGGAGCTGGGTGCCACGCTGGGCGTCGCCATCGTCGGGTCGCTGTTCGTCTCGATCTACGGCGACCGGCTGGCCAGTTCGGCCTTCGCCGCCGTCGGCGCCGGGCCCTTGCACGCAGCGAGCCAGTCGGTGCCGACCGCGTTCGCGATCGCGCACGGCCACCCGGCACTGCTCAACGCGGCACAGAACGCCTTCCTCAGCGGGATGCACGCAGGCTGTCTGCTGGTGGGCGGCCTGTGCTTCGCCGGCGCCTTGGCGGCCTCGATCGCGCTTCCCGGGCGGATGCCCCACGCGAAGGCGATGGAGGCCGCAGTCGAGCTAGAGCCGGCAGCCTGACGTCCTGGTGAGCACCGTCACGTTGCGCACGTTGGGGCATGGGGTTCAGGATTCATATGTAGTCCTGCATATGAATCCTGAACCCACCCGGGAGTCCCCGTGACCGAAACGCTCACCGCCGCCACCGACCTCGACGCTTTGCAGCAGCCGCTGAAGCTGCGCGACGGCATCGTGCTCAAGAACCGCTTGGCCAAGGCCGCGCTGAGCGAGAGCCTCTCGCGGCGGGATCACACTCCCGGCACCCGGATCAAGAACCTCTATCGCCGCTGGTCGCAGAACGATCTCGGTCTGGTCATCACCGGCAACGTGATGGTCGACCGTCGGGCGATCGGCGAGCCCGGCAACGTCGTCGTCGAGGACGAGCGCAACTTCGACGACCTGGTCGAGTGGGCGCAGATCATCAAGTCCGGTGGCGCGGCTGCGTGGGCCCAGATCAACCACCCGGGTCGACAGGCTCCCCGCACGCTCACCCCCCAACCGGTGGCCCCGTCCGCGATCGGCCTCTCCGGCGCCGGCGGCATGTTCGCCGAGCCACGCGAGCTCACGGGTGCCGAGATCGAGGACATCGTCCGCCGCTTCGCCACCACCGCGGGGATCCTGGTCCGTGCCGGCTTCGACGGCGTCCAGATCCATGGCGCGCACGGCTACCTGGTCAGCCAGTTCCTCTCGCCGCTGGCCAACCAGCGCACCGACGAGTGGGGCGGGACTCCCGAGAAGCGCCGCCGCTTCGTGCTCGAGCTGGTGCGTGCGATGCGCGCCGAGATCGGGCCTGACGCCGCGCTTGCCATCAAGCTCAACTCCGCCGACTTCCAGCGCGGCGGCTTCAACGAGGACGAGTCGCTCGAGGTCGTCCGGGCCCTCGCGGCCGAGGGCATCGACCTGCTCGAGATCTCCGGCGGCACCTACAGCTCGGCGGCGATGCTCGGTGTCGACCCGTCGCTGAAGGAGAGCACGCGTCGCCGCGAGGCCTACTTCCTCGACTACGCGGAGAAGCTTCGCGCAGAGCTGCCCGATCTGCCCCTGATGCTCACCGGTGGCTTCCGCACCGCGGAGGCCATGAACGACGCGATCGCCTCGGGTGCTGTGGATCTCGTCGGCCTGGGCCGACCGCTCGCGGTCGAGCCGGACGTCCCCGGTCAGTTGCTGGCCGGCACCGTCACCGAAAGCCACGTCAAGCCGCGACGCAGTGGCATCCGCCTGATCGACAGCCTCACCGAACTCACCGCCTACACCGTGCAGATGTGGCGCATGGCCGACGGCCGCGAGCCCGCACCACGACGCCACCCGGCGTTCAACGTGGCCACCTATCTCGTGCGCAACGGCGTCGACAGCGTGCGGGTCGGTCGCCGAGGGTTGTGAGCCATGGCCCGCCGACCCAACCCCGAGAACCGTGAGCGGATCGTTCGCACGACCCGCGACCTGATCCGACGCAACGGCGTCTCAGGGACGACGATGCTCGAGGTCGTGCAGGCCGCGGGTGGTTCCCGCGGCTCGCTGTATCACTACTTCCCGGGCGGCAAGACCGAGATGATCGAGGACGCGGTTCGCAGCTCGATCGACGAGTACACCGCGGGCATCGAATATGTGACCACACTTCCGCCGGCCGAGGCGATACCCCTCATCGTCGAGGTGTGGCGGGCCGAGGCCGAGGCCAGTGGCTACACGGCTGGTTGTCCCGTCGTAGCCGCTGCCCTCGGCGGTGCGACCGAACCACACGCACGCGCGATGGCTGGCGACGCGTTCGCAGCCTGGACCAGCCTGATCTCGCGGATGTTGGTGAACCACGGCGTCGCTGCGGATCGCGCGGACTCGATGGCCACGCTGGCACTTGCGGCGATCGAAGGTGCGGTGGTGGTCAGCCTCGCGCAGCAGTCGAGTGAGCCGTTGGAGCGGGTGGCTGCTGAGCTGGTCGCGTTGAGTGAGCTCTTCGGCGCTGCTGCGGGCCTGGTCTGAGCCGCGAAGCAGCGTTGGTGGGCGGGTACGTTGGTAGAAACGAGCAATTCGCCCAGCCCGTAGCCTTTTGGCTCTCCTTCGAAGTGGCGAGCCGGGTCAGGTGAGCACCTGGCGAGATGTCTATCGACGATCGGAAGCATGGCACCTACACGCTCAGGATGGCCGCTTGCTTTTGCGCTGTGCGCCGGCTACTTCCTTGTCTTGCTGGACGTAACCGTCGTCAATGTTGCACTCCCTCTTATCGGAACCGAGTTGCATGCGGGAGGCGCGGGGCTGGCGGGGGTGGTGGACGCCTACTCAGTCCCCCTCGCGGCACTGCTGCTGGCCTCGGGCGCGATCGGGGACGTCATCGGGCATCGAAGCGTGGTCCTAGTCGGCTTCATCGGATTCGGATCCGCCTCCGCTCTGTGCGCACTAGCCCCGAACATCACCGTCTTGGTCGCGGCCCGCGCGATCCAAGGAGTCGGTGCGGCGCTGATGCTGCCCGGCACCCTCGCCCTGTTGATGGAAACGAACCGGGACGAGGAGTCGAGGAACCTGCTCGTTGGTAGCTGGGCCGCCATCGGCGGCGCCGCTCTCCCCGCAGGCCCCGTTATCGGGGGACTACTTATCCAAGAGGCCGGGTGGAGAGCGGTTTTCTGGGTGAGCGTCCCCGTCATCGCACTCGCGCTGCCGCCGGTCCTCCGAGCCCCTCACATTCCGAAGCAGAAGCACCCCGACCAAGGCGTCAACTGGGCTGGCGCGACGCTACTCGTGGTCGCTCTGGCCAGCGCCGTCACCGCGATCATCCGCGGGCCGAGTTCGCTCGCGTCGGCGGCGTTGCTCCTCGCAGTGTCTGTATGCGCGACGGTCGCCTTCCTGATGGTCGAGCAACGTACGCGGTACCCGCTGCTGTCCGTTCACAGCTCCGCGCGCCGACCGCTGGGTTTCGCATGCCTGGTCGCCGGGGTGATGAATCTGTGCACACTCGGCGGGCTGTTCCTCCTGACGCAAATCTTTCAAGACGTGCACCGAATGAGCCCGCTCACCGCTGGCCTGTTGACCCTGCCCGCCATGCTGCCCCTGCCCCTCTTGGGGGCTCCGGCGGGCAGGCTCAGTACCCGAATCGGCGTCTGGCGAACCAGCGCGCTCGGACTGACCATCGCCGGTACTGGCATGGCAGGCCTCGCCGTCAGCATCGCGGGCAACGGATTCAACTACACCGTTCTTGCCCTCTTCCTGGCCCTATGGGGGTGCGGCCTTGGAGTACTGACCCCGGCGTTTGTGTCCGCCGCCATCCAAACCACTCCTGACGCGCCCGGATTGGCCTCCGGAGCCAGCAACACCAGCCGTCAAACAGGCGGCGCACTCGGCATTGCGATCTTCGCGGCCATCGCTGGGCCGGTCACAGCCCGCGCATTCATTCCACACTCGACCGCGCTGCTCCTCGCCGCGGCTGCCACACTCGGGTTGACTGGACTCCTTTGTCACTTTGTCGTTCGCTGGAACGCGCGACCCGAATCGTGAAGTTGCATCGGCGCACGATTGACCCGGCGAGCGCGGGACGAGTGCGTCATGGCGCCGCAGCTATCACCTCGCTGCGATGGCACGGGGCCGCGAGGTGAGGTTTAAATGCCGCCGAGGAACACGGCGACGTCGCGGCCGTCACTCACCGTTGGCTCTCCGGTCAGCCCAGCCAGCGCCAGTGGACGGGACCCGGAAATCGACCGACCCACAAGCGGAGTCGGCCCAGTGCCAGCGACGTAGACGCGCAATATCTCGGCTGAGAGAAGGCCGGCAGTCAACGGTACGGTCACGGTTTCACCTGCCAGGGTCGGTGCACCGTTGCTCGCGTCGACCCAGCCGCCGATCTCGTCGAGCCGATGCACCGACACTGCGGTGACGAGGGTGGCCTCTTCGACAGAGCCGTCGATTTCGAACGTGATTTGGTCGCCGGCGCGACTGAATGAGTCGGCGCGAATTCGAGGGGGCGACGGGAAGAATCCCTCGATTGCCTGGGCTGATGCCTCCGAGGACACAGCCGCCGAGTCGAAGGACGTCTCCGCCGAGTCCGTCGCGACTTGACCTACGGGCTTGCCCTGCGAAGAACCCTGCGGGACGGGCAGCGGGGCACTCGCGGTGACAGCCACCGGAGCATCGTCAGGCGACTGAATTGTGATCTCGATTCGGACGCTCGTGGTCTCGCTCATGGCCATGAATCTAGAGGTCACGGTAGAAACGCATCCAGCACACTCCGCGTGCGGCCACCGACGCCCACCGCCAGCATTGTCTCCCACGCCCTTGCCGAGCGGAGATGGATGGTCGCTGCGCGAATCCCAGGCGAGGGCAGTGCTCGACGAGCACGCTAAAAGTCATGTAATTTAGTTGTATTACTAGTTCTTGATAGGTGGTTCATTCATGGCTGAAAGTCGCGGCGCGTCGCGGAGGGCGTTGCTGGTGGGTACGGCACTGAGCGCCCCG
>JBQCDC010000423.1:0-6326 GCA_051961575.1 Marmoricola sp. | reverse complement strand
TCGACGTAGTAGGAGCCCGCGTCGCACGATCCCCCGACAACGAGCTGGTCCAGCTTGACGTTTGCGTGGCTGGGTGCCGACATGAAGCTCTGAACGGTGCCGCTCCCCGAGTCGACCTGCGCACCCGTCGAATCGCGCGCTTGCCACTCGGTCAGCCCGTTGACCGCATCGACGTGCACCCACTGATCAGGTGTCGTGAGGAGATGCTCGAACTGATAGGTGACGTTCGTCGTGGGGTCATACGCCTCGATGAACAAACCCGCCTGCACTCCATTGGACGACTTCGAGTAGAGGTAGGCGTCGAAGGCCGACAAAGTCGAGAGCGACGGCTCGGTCTGGCTGAAATCAGCTTCGATGCCACCCGAGACGTTGCTGGCCTCGTCGATCCTCAGGCTGCCGGTACCTGCCGGCGGAGTCGCGGGACCCGGTACGCGACCCGAGGCCAGAGCAACGGGCGCGGAGGTCGTGCAGTCGATACTGCCGTTCTGCCACCCCGCGGGAAGGTCCTTGTAGGAGACGACAGGAGTCGTGGCCGCATCTGCGGCCGGAACCATGAGAGCGACGCTGACGACAGCGGCAGCCGCGACGGCAAATAGACGGCGCAAGATAGGGAGCCCCCCGATGAAGTGCGTTCCGCCCCCGAAGCGCATGCGATTTGAATATCGGTCAGCACAGTATCGGATCGCGATCTACCACGGGTTACTGAAGGGCTACTGAAAGCTGACGAATTGGATCCTGGGTCGAATCGCCAGAACCTGACCGGCTTTCATCCGATCCACGTCCCATGTGTAGAAGAGCTTGAAGCCCTCGACGAACCGCTTCGGGTACGCGATGGCGTGATACGAGTCGAGCTTCTCGCGCGGCGTTCCGAACCCGTCGGCCTGCTGGATCATCGCGAGATGCGGATATCCGTGAATTGCGGTGCGGTTGGTGATCATGCTCGGAATGAACTGGTGAACCAGAAAGGCCTTCTGCGGAAGACGATTCGCGACGATGAAGTCGTTGAGCCACTTTGCGACCTGATCGATCTCGCGGCCATTGACGCTGCCGATGACCCGGCCCGGAAACTGCCCCTTCCCCATGCGCCATTCCGGGTCGAGTGCGAGGCCGACCCATGGGTCGCGTAGCGCCCAGGTCCAACGTCGCGCAACGGAGTTGAAGTTGCTGCGGCCCGGTTGGACGTCCAACACCACCAGCGCGCCGAGTCGATGGGCGGCATCGATGTACCGGCGGACGACCGCGTTCGGAATGTCGCTGGTGAAATCGCCGCGCCGACCAGGACCACTGGACGCGACGGTGGCGATGACCTCGAACACCGGCTGGATGATGAGGCCCGGGCGCGTGAACGCTCGCGTTTCCCGCATCAATCGCGGCCAGACCTGATCGGGCGAACCACTACCCAGGACGCCGAGCGCCGGGGCGCCGGGCAGCCCGTAATAGGCGATGAAGAATCGGCCCTGGGAAAGGCTCGTTCCGCCACCGGGTAGCTCGGGCATGGCGGCAACGACGGGTCGAGCCTGCAATCGGGCGGTCAGAACGGCCTTCGTCGCAGGGTTGTGGACGGTCAGTCCCACCACGATGCAGCCCCACATCAGGACCACGAGAAAGACCGGCATCATCCGGAGGGCAAACGGCGGCGGGGATGTGCTCACGATGTGCCCAAGCCTAAGGCGGCGGGCGGTAGGTTTCGGCCATGACCCGCAGGCCCGGACCTCCTCGCTACGCGAAGATCTGGTGGCTGCGCGCGCTCATCTCGGTATCGATCCTCGTCATCAATCTCGGTGGAACCGTCGTCGTGTTCTTCCTTGCAGCATTGGTGGTTCCGCTCCCCCACACGCATGAGGGCAATCAGCTGAAGATCGCCAACCTCATCCTCGCCGCCTCCTACATGGTGCTGGCGATGGTGGTCGGCACGCTGCTGGGTCTGCGGATCAGCGACGGCGCGCTCCGCTGGATTCGGACCGGCCGGGAGGCCACGGATCGCGAGCGGCGAAATCTCCTGAAAGTGCCGCGGCACCTCTTCCTGGTGGTGATGTCCCTCTGGACGATCGCGGCCTTCTTGTTCGGGGCGTACAACACGAGCATCAAGCTGTCGCTGGGTGGCCTGGTCTTCGTCATCGTACTGATGTCCGGGCTGTCGACGAGCGCCGTGACCTACCTGGTGGCGGAACGACTCCAGCGGCCATTCGCTCGCATCGCCCTGGCCCAGGGTGTCCCGGATCGCGTCGGCATGCGCCTCGGGCTGCGCACCGTGCTCGCGTGGTTCCTCGGCACCGGCGTCGCACTGCTCGGCATCACGCTGGCCGGCATCACCGCACTCAGCCTGGGAAAGCAGATCACCGCCGAGCGACTGGCCATCACCATGGTCGTACTCGGCGGAGGCGCCTTCGTGTTCGGCGGCTTCACGACCTGGCTCGCCGCCAAGGCCGGTTCAGACCCGGTGCGCGCGTTGCGAACGTCGGTCAACGCCGCCCAGGCGGGCGACTTCAGCGTCGATGTGCCGATCTACGACGGAACCGAGCTCGGGATCCTGCAGGCCGGCTTCAACGACATGCTCCACGGGCTGCGCGAACGCGAGAAGATGCGCGACCTGTTCGGCCGCCACGACGGCGCGGAGGGCGCCCGCGCCGCACTCGCGAGTGGGGTCAAGCGCGGCGGCGAGGTGCGCCACGTCGGAATCCTGTTCGTCGACATCATCGGGTCGACCGGCATGGCCAGCAATCGGCCTCCCGAGGAGGTCGTCACCGTGCTCAACCGCTTCTTCGACGTCGTCATCGAGGTCGTGAACAAGCACGGCGGTTGGGTGAACAAGTTCGAGGGCGACGCGGCGCTCGCGGTGTGGGGTGCGCCGACCGCCCAGCCCGGCATGGAGGAGTCGTTGCTGGCCGCGGCTCGCGAGCTCGGCGAAAGGCTCCGTCACGAGATCCCCGAGGTGCGCGCCGGGATCGGTGTCTCCGCCGGGAACGCGGTGGCAGGCAATGTCGGCGCGGCGCAGCGCTACGAGTACACCGTCATCGGCGATCCGGTGAACGAGGCCGCTCGACTGACGGAGCTCGCCAAGGAGGTGCCGACGCTGGTGATGGCGAACGCCACCCTGCTCGATGCCGCCGGCGAGGAGTCCGAGCACTGGCACCGGTTGACTCCGGTGGTCGTGCGGGGCCGCAGCGAGCCGACCCCGATCGCTACGCCAGCGGCAACCTGAGGACGTACGGCACACTTACGCCATGACTGCACAGCCCGCGCATCGGCCGCGACTGCGTCTGGTTCCTGACTATCGGCGCACCGTCGCGCCACTCGACGACACCGATCTCGTCCGGTACTACGACGTGATCAGCGCCGACGGAACGCGTCTGCGCGCGTGGACCAACGACACCGACGGCTCGCTGGAAGCAGCGGGCGCGCCGGTCGTGCTGCTGTGCAACGGCCTCGGCACCAACCCGTACAGCTGGCCGTCGCTGCTGTCGGACGAGTGCGAGGTTCGGATCATCTCGTGGAACCACCGCGGAACAGGTGGCTCCGAACGACCCGAAGACCCAAAGCGGTGCGGCATCCCCGAGTTCGTCGAGGACGCCCTGGCGGTCATGGACGACACCGGGATCGACGCCTGCCCGCTCATGGGCTGGTCGATGGGCGTCAACACAATGTTCGAGCTCACGGTCGACCACCCCGATCGCGTGACGGGCCTCTTCGCGGTGGCCGGCGTCCCGGGTGACACGTTCGCCTCCATGCTGGCGCCGTTCCACCTTCCGCGGTTCGTGCGGCACGCGATCACGGTGAACGCCGCTCGCACGATGGAGGTGTTCGGCCCATTGCTCACGCTGGTCAGCCACCAGATCCAGTGGGGGCCCATTGCCGGCGAGTTGCTCACGCACTCCGGCTTCATGCTGCCGACGCCGGATCTGGCCAACACCCGGCGGACGGTCAAGGAGCTGCTGAGTACGCCCATCGAGTGGTACATGCACCTGGCCGTCGCGACCTCGTCGCACCGGAAGGTCTCGCTGAGCAGGATCAAGGTTCCGGCGATGTTCGTCGCCGGACGCTGGGACGTCCTGGCGTCCGCTCATGACATGCGGACCGCCTCCGAACGCATCGAAGGCGCCGAGTACGTCGAACTGCGTGGGAGTCACTTCATCGGCATGGAGAAACCCGTCGAGGTCTACGAGCTTCTGCTGCAACTGCTCGACCGCGTCGGCTAGCTGACGATCTGCGCGCGCTTCGCGGCACGACGCAGCGTCGTGAGCACGGCCGGTCCGAGAATCACGAGCCCGAGGGTCGTGCAGATCGCACGCATGGTGTCGACGCTCGTCGTCGACGTCACGAACGTGTAGATCCCGAAGCGCCTGAGGTTGTCCCAGATCGGGTCGCCGGGCACGAACGACAAGCCACTCGGATGACCGGGCACGGAGATGCCCAGCAGGAACGGCCACCCCATCATGTTGGTCACCAGGCCATACGCGTACGAGGCGAGGATCCCGTAGACCACCAGCATGGCGATCTCGCGGCGGCCGCGAACCTTGCGGGGCAGCAGGCCGGCGCCCATGCCGAGCCAGGCGGAAGCCATCATCTGGAAGGGAAGCCACGGGCCGACGCCGCCGGTCAGGAGTGCCGAGGCGAACAGAGTCGTGCAGCCGAACACGAAGCCGAAGCCAGCCCCGAACACGCGCCCACCCAGCACCATCAGGAAGAAGACCAGCTCGACTCCGGCGGTCCCCGCGGAGATCCCGCGCATGATCGCGTTGATGGCGGTGAGCACTCCGAGGATCGCGAGGGTCCGGGCGTCCATGCCGCCCTCGCTGAGCTCGGCGAGCACGACCAGGATCACGAGCGGCAGCATCGCCAGGAAGATCAGCGGCGGAGACACGGTGTCGTTGACGTGCACCTTGACCAGGAGCGGCCACAGATACATGACGAGGCCGGCGATCGTAGCCACCGTGAGGACGGCGATCGAGCGCTTGCGGAGTGGGAGCGCGACGTCGAGGGGTTTCGTGACGGCGCTACGCGCCTCCTCAACCTCCGAGACGTTAAGCACCGATGACCTCGGCGACCTGAGCGACCGTCAGCCAGTCGTGACCGAGGATCTTGTGGACCTGGGGTGCGAAGGCAGGCGTCTGCGCGACGACCTGGTGGGTCGCGCCCTCGGCGACAACCTCGCCATCAGCCAGGACGACCACCCGATCCGCGACCTCGGCGACGAACTCGACGTCGTGACTGGCGACCAGGACCGCGCGGCCCTCCGCGGCCAGGGTGTGCAGGATGTCGGCGAGTGCGGCCTTGCCGGGGTAGTCGAGTCCGCGGGTGGGCTCATCGAGCGCGATCACTCCGGGCTTGGCGGCGAGCACGATCGCGAGGACGAGGGCAAGCCGTTGGCCCTCGGAGAGGTCGCGGGGGTGTTGGTCGTCCTGGATGCCGGGGACCAGGCGCTGCAGAAGGGCGCGCGTCTCACCCGCCTCGATGCCCGCCAGCGCGTCGGAGGCGCGGCACTCATCGGCGACGGATTCGAGGTAGAGGAGATCGGCGGCGGTCTGTGGAACCAGTCCGACCAGGCAGCGTCGTGTGTTGGGCTTCGCCTTGGCCGGGTCCGTTCCATCGACCTCGATGGAACCGCCCGATCGGGGACCACTCCCCTGCAGCGCCCAGAGCAGCGAGGACTTCCCAGATCCGTTGCGACCCATCAGCGCGGTCACGGAGCCTTCGTCGAGCGTGAGATCGACCGACGCCACCGCAGCGCGGCTCCCGTAGCGGACGCTGACGCCGGCTGCGCGCAGTTTGGCCTCACCCGTCGCGCGTCGGGTCAGAGCGCGCGGTCGACGATCGAACGAGCTCGCCTTGCGCCGCGCGTCGCGAACGGTCAGGGGCAGCGGTTGCCAGTCGAGCAGTCGGCCGAGCTCGATGATCGGGGGCGCCACGGGAGCGGCCTCCATCATCTCGGCGGCGGACCCTTCGCGAACGCTGCCGTCGCCCTCGACGATGACCACGCGGTCGGCGAACGGGAGCACCCGCTCGAGCCGGTGTTCGGCCAGCACAACGCTGACGTCGAGGTCATGCACGAGGCGGGTGAGTGTCGCCAGGACGTCCTCAGCCGCGGTCGGGTCGAGTGCCGAGGTCGGCTCGTCGAGGACGAGGAGGCGCGGATGCATCGTGAGCACCGCGCCGATCGCGACGCGCTGCTGCTGACCGCCCGACAGGGTGCGCAGGCTTCGCGTCCGCAGGTCCGCGATGCCCAACAGATCAAGGGTTTCCTCGACGCGACGGCGCATCGTGGCCGGGTCGAGTCCGAGCTGCTCCATGCCGTAGGCGAGCTCCTCCTCGACGGTGTCGGTGACGAA
>JBQCDC010000422.1:0-2478 GCA_051961575.1 Marmoricola sp. | reverse complement strand
CACGAAACCGCAGCCTCGCACCCGGAGGTTGAGGAGCCCGCGCCGCAGCGGGCGTCACGAAACCGCAGCATCGTCGGTCGCGTGACCGCACGAAGTGCGGTTGTATCGAGACCCCTCAGTCCCCAGGCGTATCGACCGTAAGGATCTTCCCGACCCTCGGGTCTGTCCGCACGATCCCATCAGCCTTCATGCGCAACCACGCCTCGCGAGCGGTGAGCCCGTGCTCGGTCATGATGCCGGCGAGCAAGCCCGTGATCAGAGGCGTTGAGAACGACGTCCCGCTCCATTTCGCAAGATTCTTGAACTGGCGAACCTCGCCGATGTTAGGCGGCTCGTAGCAGGTGTAGGTGCCGGTCGGATACGCATTCACGTGGTCGCGACCCAGCGCGTAGATGTCGACCCAGTCGCCGTAGTTGGAGTAGTCGCTCACCGTGTCGTCGCGGTCGAGCGAGCCGACGCCCACGACCCAGTCAAAGGCGGCTGGCCAGAAGGGGGCGTTCGTCTTGTTGTTGCCCGCTGCCGCGACGATGAGTGGAGCCTTCGGATTGTCGATGAGGTTGTGCTTCTGCGCAAGCTGCAGGAAGGTCATCAGCGGCTGATCGTTGTAAGTGGTCGTTCCGCCAGAGATGGACACGATGTTCGGCGCATCTCCGCTCAGCACGGCGATGTCGAGCTCGTTCATGAGATCGGACTCGAAGATCGCCCCACCGTGGGTGAGCATGCCATCGACATAGATCTGTGCCTGAGGTGCCTGGCAGCGGATGACACCTGCGACGAACGTGCCGTGCCCGCCATAAGGCTGGATCGCCGCGGGGTTGATCTGCTCCGCGTCTCCGTCCACGCCGTAAGCCAGCCAGGGGGCCTCGGGGTCTTGGGCAGCGGGCTTCCACCAACCGGTGTCGACGACATTGATCATGACGCCGGCACCGCGGTCGGTGTCGCGAGACTCGCGAGGCCACGGGAGATCTCGGCCCGGCTCGTTCGGTTCCGTAGCTGGGCACAGGAACGCGTACGTGACGTAGAGGACGTGGTCGGGTGTAACGGTCCCGGCGCCCAAAGCGGAGTCGATATCGCGCAGGGTCTGAAGGTCCGGTTGGTCTACGTTGTCAAGCCGTGGAGGCAGCGTGAAGACGGTCAGTCCGCTCACTGCTTCGCGGGTCACCGTCTCACTTGGGCGGTAGGTCTCTGATCGTGATGCGAAGAACTCGTTCAGAGCCTGCACTCGGTCTGACGGGACTAGGACGTGTCCCGCTCGGTAAGCGTATGTTGCCGTAGCGTCATCGCCAGGGGTCTCGCATGCAAAGCCGATTTTGTTGCCGAATGCCTCACGAAGAACGGCGATTTGTGCGCGAGTCACCGCGCCATCACGGTTGCGGTCACCCTTGTCGGAAGTCTCCGGTTCTGGCTCGATGTCGTCAGCGTCATTGCCTGAGAACAGAGCCAGTATCCAACGAAGCAAGCGCATAAATATTGACTGTCGTCCGAGTTCGTCCATCATTACCCGCCTGCGATTCTGGAGTAGTGCGAACTGTCCGTTGGTCGCTAACGTAGCGACGGCGAACACTCCAGTAAAGAGATTCGGTCAGGGCTCAATGATTGATGAATTCCTCGACCATTACTCGGTCGACCCTGCTGCCGGTCGCCTCACGGCATTGCGGGCTTCTCAGACCTTGACCGATCCGACCCAACTTGCATTTGCGCATCGGACGTTGGCTGTTAGCTGCCGAGACACCGGCGACTTTGCGGGCGCGATGGACCAGCTTGGCTCGGCATTGACCAACGCCCGTCGAACGGGCGACTCGCAAGTTGTCGCCGATATCTTGGCAACGCGTGGAGGCACACACATCGTCGCTGGGAATCCGCATGTGGGGATGCATGATCTGTCAGCCGCCGCACGAGGGGCTGATGGTGTGCTTCTTGGAACGATCCTCTACCGACGGGGCATATGTCGTTACCTTCTCGGCGACATTCCTGCGGCTGTCGATGACGGCCGCTCAGCCTTGGAAATTTTTCGTCGCCACGATGAGGTCGCATGGCTTATCCGGGCTCACACGCTCTTGGGTGAATGCGCCACCCGATTGGGTCGGTTGGACAAGGCAGAGACTCACCTGATCGCATGCCGGTCCCTGCTTGATGAGTCGTCAGGATATGAGGCTCTCCGACTCGGAATGATGGAGGCTTGGCTTGCCTTTCTTCGTGGGGACGTGCCGAGGGCATTGGCTGCCTTCCGGCCGACGAGCCTTCCGCTCATCCTCGACGGACGGCTGCGAGGCGAGGCATCGCTCCATGTTGCAACGGTGTACCTCGCGGCGGGGCTGAGCAGTGAGGCAGTCGAGGTTCTGACGGCTTTGGACGCACAGACGATCCCCGAGACCCTCAGGGTTGAGAGGGAGGCACTGCTTGCGCGCGCGCTTCTGATTCGCGGGGCAGCCGAGGATGCCCGTAGGTTGAGCATGAAAGCGGGGTAGGATCTTCGTC
>JBQCDC010000421.1:0-4810 GCA_051961575.1 Marmoricola sp. | reverse complement strand
GACCTCACATCGTGGTCCAACCTCGTGTCGAGGATCGGCAGCGCGTAAGCCACGAGAAAGGCGAACGCCAGCAAAAGAAGCGGGACTTCGGCGTTGCGCTCCCAGCGCTGAAGTGCGGTCATGCTGGGACCCTACGGAACGACCGCCCCCAGCGCCCGCCTGCACGCCACAATCTGAGGCGCCCCCGCGAGCGCAACCCTCGTCGAGGTGAACACCTCCCGCCGAGGCGTCCCCGGCAGATCAACCCACCGCACCTCAGGCTCCCGCCGCACCGTCATGAGCCCCGGCAAGATCACGACCGCATTCCCGGTCTCCACCAGCGCAATATGCGCCTCCAGATCATCGGTCTCGAACCGGATGTCAGGCTCGAAGCCAGCCTGCCTACAAGCAGCCTCGGCCCAAGCTCGCGATGCCGAGCCGCGCGGCTCCATCACCCAAGGCACAGAGGCCGCATCGCGAAGAGAGCGAACGCTTGCCCACCGCTCGCCGGCAGCAGGAACGGCTAGACGCAGCGGATCCGAGGTAAGCGCAACCCGGTCGAGCCTCGCGTCGAGTGGCGCCGGCGCATGGGGGTATTGCTCCGCGATCACCAGGTCGAACTCACTCGACCTCGCCTCGACAAGCGCCTCCTCCGGCACCCGCTGCGACATCGTCACCTTGAGCCGCGGATGGTTCTGAGCCAGATGCGTCAGCAGCTGCGGCACAAAGGCGAGTGCGGCGGACTGGAAGGCAGCGATGTGAACGGTGCCCGCGACATCGTCGCCCAGCGCAAGCACTTCGGCCTCCGCCTGCTCGAGCAGAGCCAAGATCTTGGTCGCGTGCTCGACAAGCACCTCCGCGGCTGAGGTCAGCTCCACCCGCCGCCCGGACTTGCGCAGAAGCGGGACGCCGACCTCGTGCTCGAGAAGGCTCAGCTGTTGAGAGACCGACGACGGGCTCTGGTGGAGAACCTCGGCAACTTTCGCCAATGTCCCGTGAACGGACAGCTCGCGGAGGAGTCGTAAGCGACGAACGTCGAGCACTTCAAAAGATTAGCAAAACCGATGAATCGGATTCAGAAAACATCGCTGGACCCGACGAATCGACGCCGCGACCATGCATGCATGGACCTCGTTGACGAAGTTGAAGACCAGGTGCGCTTGTGGCTGGCAGCCGCAGCGACCAAGCCCGCTCACCCCTCAGCACGCCGGCTGGCCGAGGTGCTCAAAGATCCGCGAGGCCTGGAGTTCACCGTCGGCTTCGTCGACCGAGTCATTCGCCCGGAGGACACGGGTGTGGCGGCGGCCGCACTGCGCGACCTGGTTGCCATCACTCCTCGGTTCCTGCCCTCGTACCAGAAGGCGGCCCTGCGACTCGGAGCGAGCCTGTCGCTGCTGGTGCCCTGGATCGTGGTTCCGGTTGCACGCAGGGTCGTACGGCGCATGGTCGGCCACCTCCTCATCGATGCCACCGACTCCCGATTGGGGAGCCACATCAAGCGACTACGCGAGCGCGGTGTCAGCCTGAACATCAACCTTCTGGGCGAGGCGGTGCTGGGAGAGCGTGAGGCCAATCGTCGACTTCAAGGCACGATGACCCTGCTGCAGCGCCCAGACGTCGACTATGTCTCGATCAAGGTCTCCTCACCCGTCGCTCCCCATGCGCCGTGGGCCTATGACCAGGCGGTCGAGCATGCGGTCGAGCGCTTGTTGCCGCTCTATCAGTACGCGGCCTCCGAATCAGCGGCCGGTCGGCGCAAGTTCGTGAATCTCGACATGGAGGAGTACCACGACCTCGACATCACGATCGAGGTCTTCCAGACGATCCTCGACCGCGACGAGCTCTTGAGCCTCGAGGCCGGCATCGTGCTCCAGGCCTATCTCCCGGATGCGATGGCAGCGATGCAGCGCTTGCAGGAATGGTCGGCCCGTCGGCGTGCCAGGGGAGGAGCCGCCATCAAGGTCCGCCTGGTGAAGGGCGCGAATCTGCCCATGGAACGTGTCCAGAGCTCGCTCTTCGGGTGGCCTCTCGCTACGTGGGATTCCAAGCAGGCAACCGATACGTCCTACAAGAACGTCCTCAACTACGCCCTCACGCCCGACCGCATCGCGAACGTCCGCGTCGGTGTCGCGGGCCACAACCTCTTCGACATCGCCTACGCCTGGATCGTGGCCGGGAAGCGCGGTGTCCGCGACGGAGTCGAGTTCGAGATGTTGCTCGGCATGGCCGAGGAGCAGGCGGAAGCGGTTCGAGAGACGGTCGGCGGACTTCTTCTCTACGTTCCCGTCGTGCACCCGGAGGACTTCGACGTCGCGGTGGCGTACCTCGTGCGACGACTCGAAGAGGGTGCCGCTCAGGACAACTTCATGAGCGCGGTCTTCGATATCGGGACCGACAGCCAACTCTTCCTGCGCGAGCGGCAGCGCTTTGTTCACTCGCTCGCCGACGTGGATGGATCAACTCCGGCACCGAACCGTACGCAGGACCGCCGGCAACCGGTGATCGAGCTCGCGCCGTCGACCTTCGAGAACGCGCCGGATACCGATCCGTCGCTGCCCGGAAACCGTGCCTGGGGCGCCGAGATCATTCGCCGCATCTCGCATTCGACCCACGGCAGATACTCCGTGCACCGCTACACGGTCGACTCGGTCGAGGAAGTGCATCGCGTCATCGATGACGCGGTGTGCGCCGCTCCGACGTGGGCCTCGGTGCCGGCCGCCCAACGCGCGGCGATCCTGCGCGCGGCCGCGGTGGAGGTCGAGAGGCGCCGGGCGCAGCTGCTCGAGGTGGCCGGCTCGGAATGCGGCAAGACCCTCGACCAGGGAGATCCGGAGATTTCCGAGGCGATCGACTTCCTCAACTATTACGCCGATCTGGCGGTCGCCCTCGACGAGGTCGACGGTGCTCGGGCAGTGCCCACCAAGCTCACCGTCGTCGTCCCGCCCTGGAACTTCCCGATCGCGATCCCGGCGGGCGGAGTGGCCGCAGCCTTGGCGGCCGGGTCCGCCGTCATCATCAAACCGGCGCCCCAGGCCGCGCGCTGCGGCTCGGTCCTGGTCGAGGCGCTCTGGGCAGCCGGCGTGCCTCGGGATGTCCTGCGTTTGGTGCACGTGCCGGAGAACGAGGTCGGACGAGCCCTGGTCTCCTCTCCGCAGGTCGACCGACTGATCCTCACGGGCGCCTTCGACACCGCGGCACTGTTCCGTCGGTTCCGCCCCGACCTACCGCTGTTGGCGGAGACGTCCGGGAAGAACTCCCTGATCATCACCCCGCACGCGGATCTCGATCTGGCCGTGAAAGACCTGGTGTACTCCGCCTTCGGCCACGCCGGGCAGAAGTGCTCTGCCGCCTCGCTCGGCATCCTGGTCGGCTCCGTCGCGAAGTCACAACGATTTCGCCGCCAGCTCGTCGACGCGGTGACGTCACTCAAGGTCGGACTGCCGAGCGAGGCGACGACACAGGTCGGTCCGATCATCGAGCCTGCCAGCGGCAAGCTGCTCAACGCACTCACCACGCTGGACCCTGGCGAGTCCTGGCTGGTTCAGCCGCAGCAGCTCGATCGCGAAGGGCGCCTCTGGTCGCCTGGCGTCAAGGTCGGCGTCAAGCGAGGCTCGGAGTTTCACCTCACCGAGTACTTCGGCCCAGTCCTCGGCCTCCTGGAGGCGGATTCTCTTGACGAGGCGATCACCATCCAGAACGAGACCGAGTATGGACTCACCGGCGGCCTGCACTCGCTCGACCGCGGCGAGATCGAGCAGTGGATCGACACCGTCGAGGTCGGCAACGCCTACGTGAACCGAAGCACGGTGGGTGCGATCGTCCGACGCCAGCCGTTCGGAGGCTGGAAGAAGTCCGCCGTCGGCGCCGGAACCAAGGCCGGTGGGCCGAACTACCTGGTCGGTCTCGTCGATTGGGCGACCGCACCCGCGACCAAGGCTGCCCCGATCGTCGGCGCGCCTGCTCGGTTGCTCAAGACCGCCCAACGTCTCGGGCTTGATCGAGCGGGCTACCTGGCACGCGCACTCGGTTCGGATGCCGCCGCGTGGGCCGACGAGTTCGGTCTTGCACGCGATGTGAGCGGTCTCCTGGCCGAGAAGAACGTCTTCCGCTACCTGCCCGTTCCGGTGACGGTTCGCTTTGAGCACAGCGGTGACGCAGCCGAGCTGGCTCGCGTGGTCGGTGCCGGACTGTGCGCCGGCGCCGCTCTCACCGTCTCGCTGGGTGCGGAGCTGTCCGCCGGGATCCGCACGATGCTCCTGGAGAGTGGCTGCTCCGTTACCGACCAGAACGCGAACGCCTGGGCAGCAGCCTTGCGCGGAGTGGACGCCCCGGAGCGCGTGCGCCTTCTCGGCGGAGACCGGCTCGCATTCGCGGAGGCCTCCGACGGTCGTGCGGACATCGCCCTGTACGCGCAGCCCGTCGTCGAGGCTGGGCAGGTCGAGATGCTCACGTTCCTACGCGAGCAGGCCATCGCGGTGACCGCGCACCGCTTTGGTTCGCCCGCCCGCATCGCCGAAGGATTGTTCGACTAGATCCGAAACTGCAGAAGACCCCCCGGGCATCCCGCCCGGGGGTCTTCTGGTCTGGGGAGGAGAGCGCGGCTACTTGCCGTTGCGCCTCACATCGATGAAAAGAGACAGCGTGAAGGCAGCCGCCACTCCGATGCCGAGGCAGACGGTGAGGACGCCCTGGTTGTAGGAGCCGCCACCGACGATCGCCGCACCCACCGCGAGAACCGACACGATGGCGACGGCGATCTTCCAGTCGTCACCGATCAGGAAGTCGTACCAGAACTGTCCGAAACCCTTGAGGAAACGCATGAATCAGACCT
>JBQCDC010000420.1:0-2731 GCA_051961575.1 Marmoricola sp. | reverse complement strand
CGTTCGGCCTGGATTTCGTGACGCCGCTGCGCGGCTCCTCAATCTCCGAGGGCTCGGAGGTCGAGGAGCCCGAAGGGCGTCACGAGACCTCGGGTGTGACGTCATTTCGTGACTCCTCAACCACCATCACCGCCGTCGAGCCGTACCGCGGCGACATCGAGAAGGCGGTCGCCGACCTCCGCCACCACCTGCACGTGCGTCCCGTCGTGGTGGTCCACCCCGGCGAGGGCCCTGCTCACCGCATGGTCGAGGTCCTCGGTGAGCACGACGTTCCCGCTCGCTTCGTCGAGGAGGTCGAGGAGCCCCCGGACCGCAACGTCGTCACCGTCGTCCGCGGGAGCCTCGCGCAGGGCCTGATCAGCGACGCGATCGTGATCCTGACGGGCGAGGACATCTCCGGACAGGCCGCGAGCACCCGCGACATGCGCTCGATGCCGACTCGTCGTAAGAAGCAGATCGACCCGCTGGAGCTCAAGCCCGGTGACTACGTGGTGCACGAGCAGCACGGCGTCGGTCGCTTCGTGGAGATGAAGCAGCGCGAGGTCGCCGGCGCCGTGCGCGAGTACCTCGTGCTCGAGTACGGCGCCTCGAAGAAGGGCTTCCCGAACGACACGCTGCTCGTGCCCGCCGATGCGCTTGACCAGGTGACGCGCTATGTCGGTGGCGAGCAACCATCGCTCGACCGTCTCGGCGGCGCCGACTGGGCCAAGCGCAAGGGTCGTGCCAGGAAGGCGGTTCGCCAGATCGCGGCCGAGCTGATCAAGCTCTACGCGGCCCGCCAGGCGAGCCGAGGACACGCGTTCGGCCCGGACACTCCCTGGCAGCGCGAGCTCGAGGACGCGTTCCCCTTCCACGAGACGCCCGACCAGCTGACCACCGTCGACGAGGTCAAGGCGGACATGCAGCGCATCGTTCCGATGGACCGCCTCATCTGCGGCGACGTCGGCTACGGCAAGACCGAGATCGCCGTGCGCGCCGCGTTCAAGGCGGTTCAGGACGGCAAGCAGGTGGCGGTTCTGGTGCCGACCACGCTGCTGGTCACGCAGCACTACGCGACCTTCGCCGAGCGGATGAGCGGTTTCCCGGTGAACCTGCGTCCGCTGAGCCGCTTTCAGAGTGACAGTGAGGCGACGGCCGTTCGCGAGGGCCTCCTCGACGGCACCGTCGACATCGTCATCGGCACGCACCGGCTCTTGAATCCGGACATCAAGTTCAAGGACCTCGGCCTGATCATCGTCGACGAGGAGCAGCGCTTCGGCGTCGAGCACAAGGAGCAGATGAAGCAGCTCCGGACCTCCGTCGACGTCCTGGCCATGAGTGCGACCCCGATCCCGCGAACCCTCGAGATGGCCATCACCGGCATCCGCGAGATGTCGACGATCACGACGCCGCCGGAGGAGCGCCACCCGGTGCTCACCTACGTCGGCGCCTACGAGGACCGTCAGGTGATCGCCGCGATCCGACGCGAGCTGCTGCGCGACGGCCAGGTCTTCTACATCCACAACCGGGTGCAGTCGATCGACAAGGCTGCGGCGCGGCTGAAGGATCTCGTTCCCGAGGCGCGCATCGCCGTCGCGCACGGCCAGATGAATGAGAAGCAGCTCGAACAGGTCATGCTCGACTTCTGGGAGAAGCGCTTCGACGTGTTGGTCTGCACGACGCTGGTCGAGTCCGGGCTCGACGTCTCCAACGCCAACACGATGATCATCGAGCGCTCCGACATGCTCGGGCTCTCGCAGCTGCACCAGCTGCGCGGTCGCGTTGGTCGGTCGCGTGAGCGCGCCTACGCCTACTTCCTCTACCCGGGCGAGAAGCCGCTCACCGAGACCGCGCACGAGCGACTCGCGACGCTCGCGCAGCACTCCGACCTGGGTGGCGGCATGGCGATCGCGATGAAGGACCTCGAGATCCGCGGCGCCGGCAATCTGCTCGGCGGCGAGCAGTCCGGACACATCGCCGACGTCGGCTTCGACCTCTACGTCCGGCTCGTCGGTGAGGCGGTCAGCGAGTTCCGGCAGTCGGCCGGGGGAGAGGCTCCCGAGCAGGTCCTCGAGGTCCGGATCGAGATCCCGGTCGATGCGCACCTTCCGCACACCTACGTGCCGAGCGATCGGCTGCGCCTGGAGATGTACAAGCGGCTCGCCGAGGTCCAGACGCCCGACGACGTCACCGAGATCCACGCCGAGTTGTCGGACCGCTACGGCGCCGCCCCCGATCCGGTGCTGCGACTGCTCGACGTTGCGCGCTTGCGTGCGCGGATGCGCCAGATCGGTCTGGCCGAGCTGACCCTGGCGGGTTCGATGGTGCGGTTCGCCACCGTGAAGCTGCCGGAGTCGCGCCAGGTCCGGCTCAAGCGCCTGTATCCCAAGGGCGTCTGGCGTCCGGCCACGGACACGTTGCTGATCCCGAAGCCCGTTCGTCGCGACGCCGACCTGCTCGGGTTCGTCAACGAGGTCATCGACCAGGTCATCGACCCCGCCGGAGGTTGAGGAGCCGCGTAGCGGCGTCACGAAACCACCTCGTGACCGGCGTCACAGCCACGCCCGGTAACGTCTCGGCTGTGAAGAAGCTCGTGCTCCTCGCGCCGGTGGCTGCCCTCGCTCTCGCCGGTTGCGCTCACGACCCGACGGTGGCCGCCAAGGTCGCCGGTCAGACCATTCCGGTCAGCGACGTGTCGGTCATGGCGAAGTTCCTCTGCGCCTCCGCCGCGTCCCAGACCGCGCAGGGCGGT
>JBQCDC010000419.1:0-12175 GCA_051961575.1 Marmoricola sp. | reverse complement strand
CGCTGACAGAGTTCTATCTGTCGGGCACTGAGGGAGTGCCCACAGCGTCAGCTTCATCCGGCGCACACCTAGTACGAATCCTGGGAGGGATCCACATGAACTACATGCGCAACCTGCTTGCTCGTCGGACTGAAGACGGCGCCTCGGCTGTTGAGTACGGCCTTCTCGTCGCGGGCATCGCGGCCCTGATCGTCGCTGTCGTCTTCCTGTTCGGCGGCATGGTCAAGAACGTCTTCTCGAGCACCTGTAACGGCATCCACACGAACGCCGCGTCGCAGGGCACCACGATTTCGGGCGCCTGCTCCTGAGCTAGCCGGGGGTGGTGGGTCAGCGGCTCACGCCGTGGGCCCACCACCCCTTTGCATTTTCCGACCAATCAGCGAGGGAGGGACCACATGATGCGCATCAGCATTGGGTCCTCGACCCGCGACGAATCTGGAGCATCGGCCGTCGAGTACGGCCTTCTGGTGGCGGGCATCGCCGCCCTGATCGTGGCCGTCGTCTTCCTCTTCGGCAACATGGTCAGCAACGTCTTCGGCAACAGTTGCGGCACGGTCGCCCACACGATCACGACGAGCGGAACCTTCAGTGCGAGTTGTTGAGTCGCTGACCGGTTAGTCCTTCTGGGCTAACCGGTCATGGGCCTTTTGTGGGCCCAGGTGCGTCCGCGCAGGGAATGTGTCGGTCTGCGGAAATTGAGAGACTCAAATATGTCGGATATCGAGGGAGTACCGGCAGCACCCGCCCGGCGGGGGCACAACAAAATATCGAATCCTGGGAGGGACTCACTATGAACCACTTGCGCAACCTGCTTGCTCGCCGGGCCGAAGACGGCGCCTCGGCCGTCGAGTACGGCCTCCTGGTGGCCGGCATCGCTGCCCTGATCGTTGCTGTCGTGTTCCTTTTCGGCGGCATGGTCAAGAACGTCTTCAGCAGCACCTGTACGAGCATCACCGGCTCCGCGTCGATGACGAGCCAGAACTGCTCGTAGTCATCGCAGCGAGGGCGGGTCGGCGAACGTCGATCCGCCCTCTCGCATTTACGGTTGCGCCAAACTGATCCGCTCGAGCACGGTGGGGTGTGAGCCCCACCAGAACTGGCTCCAGGCCGGTGGCGTCGGATCCAGTCGCGCTGCGAGGTCCAGCTGCTTCTGAACCGCCACGAACGCTGACTTGTCCTGCGTCGCGGCCAGCGCAGCTCGATCAGCGCGTGCTTCGATCGCTCGGCTCATCGAGTTCTCCAACGGGCTGATCACAAAGGTCCCGACTGTCAGCAGCGCGAACAGCACGGGCACTGCGCTCGCCCGCGTCAACTGCTCGCCCCGCCTTCCTCGCGTGATGACCAATCCAGCGAACGCGATGGCGGTCATCGCGCCGAGCGCACCCAGCAGCGTCCCCGTCAGTACGTCATGGTGAGCCGCATGGCCCAGCTCATGGCCGACCACCACTTCGACCTCGCGCTGCGTCATGGACCTCAGCAGGGTGTCGTCGAGCACCATGCGCTCGGTTGGCCCAAAGCCCGTGACCTGCGCGTTCTCAGCGGTGGTACGCGTAGACGCATCCGCGACGACGACATCGTCGAGGTGGACGCCTTCCTTCGCCGCAAGGTCGAGCACCGCGGTTCGCAGCGGCCCGGGCGGCAAGGGATGCGTGCTGCTGAAGAGCGGCTCGACGATCACGGGCACGACCAGCGACCCGAGCACCACCGCCACGCCCGCGATTGCCGCGAGCACGAGTGGCCAGGTGCGCGGGAGCTTGCGCACGACCAGAACGATGACCAAGGCGCCGATCGCCAAGGGCACCCACCCGACCACGGCGGAGACCACGAGATCCCGCCACCACAGGCCGGTGGATTCCACGCTGATGCCCGCGTGCCGAGAGTTCTGGAAGTACGCCCAGTCGAAGGGCAGTGACAGGAGCTGCGATGCCAGCGACACGATCGCCGTGGCGAGCAGCACCTGCACCGTCAGGGGTCCGGGCAAACGATCGAAGGCGCGTCGGATGGCGGGTACCGCGGCCAGGACGATCGACAGACCGACGTTCAGGAAGTACGCGGTCCAGGCGAGCGGTCTCTGCTCGGAGGCGTAGGAGCGCAACGAGTGGAGCTCCTTGGCGCTGAACACCGAGCTCGGGTCGATCGAGCCCGACGGCAGCGCCGACCACGGGACCAGGACGATCACCCCCACCACGAACAAGACCCCCGCCACGAGGGCGAGGGTCAAGTTCAAACGCTGCGGCGTCGACAGGGTGACGCCACGAACGCGCATCGAGTAAGGGTCAGCCGACTCGGACCGCACCCATGTACGGCATCGAGTGCAGCGGCACGATGACGACGCCGGTCGACGGGTTCTCGGCGTTCACGATCATGCCGTTGCCGATGTACATGCCGACGTGGCTGATGCCGCTGTAGTAGAAGACGAGGTCGCCCGGCTGCAGCTGGCTCTCCGGGACCGGAGTGCCCTCGCCCATCTGGGCCTGGGAGTTGTGCGACAGCGAGACGCCGGCAGCGCCCCACGCGAACATCGTGAGACCCGAGCAGTCGAAGGCGTTCGGCCCCGCAGCGCCGTAAACATACGGCTTGCCGACCTGGGCGAGCGCGGTGCGCACGGCGACCGCGGCCATGCCCGAAACGGGCGGGACACGGAACGAGCTACGCGAGTAGGTCTGGCCAGAGATCGACTGCACGACGGCGGCGCGCTGGACCGGCTGAAGGGACGCCAGCTGCGACTTGGCCGCAGAGCTCGCGCTCTTGATCCGGTTGCTCTGCTTCGCGACCTGGGCGCGCGCCTTGGCCAGCGAGGCGGCCTCGGTCTGCACCGCCTCACGACGCAGCGCGAGGCGCTTCAGCTCGACCGCGTACTGGTTCAGCACGTCGGCGCGCTGGCTGTTGACGCCCGTCATCACGTTCATCCCCTGGATGAAGGCGGTCGGGTCGCCGGACAGCGCCACCTGCGAGGCAGCCGACAGGGACTGGCCCTGGTACTGCGAGACGATGATGGCGGCGACCTGCTTGCGCATGTTGTCGATGACGACCAACTCGCGCTTGTAGTCGCTGTTGAGCGCCGCCATGGTGGTGGTGGCGGCCTTCACCTGGGCGGTCGCGTTGTTCAACTGCTCCGCGGCGATCTCAGCCTGGTGGTAGAGCCGCTGCACCTTGGCCTTGACCGACTCGGGGGTCGGTTTCGCGTCAGCAGGACTGCTAGCCAGTCCGACGCTCGCCAAGGTGATGGCAAAAGTGGATGCGACAAGCGCACGTGCGGTGGTTCGTTTCCGGCCGTCGAGCACGATCGGACGGTCTCCTCTTTGTTCCAACGCCTACCAGGTGAGCTGACGGGTTCGGGCCCAAAGAACGCCCTACCAGGAAGCCACACGCACCTGTTCGACGCGTGCGTCCGCCCGGATTCACCCCAAAAACATGGGTCCCCGGCTCCCCGTGACATACCAAAGGCCAGATCTGTCACAGAGACTCGACGCGGCTGCCGAGCGAGCCCGTTAGCCCACAAGGACGGCAGCCATGAAGCCGTTAGGTTAATCGCGCTTCACGCAGCAGGCAAAGGCACGGCGGCGTGTCGTTCGATCTTGCTGAAGCCATCTCGCAACATCAGTAACACGCGTCACATCAGCGTCACGCCGAGTTGACGATGACGTCCGCAACCGGGGTCACCAATCGCAGTGGCGGAACCAGGCCTCCGTCGGCGAGGGCACTCAGAGCGCGCGCCTCATCGGCATCGAGGGTCAATGCCTCGGGCGGACCCAGGAGCAGGCTCACCACGCAATCACTGCACGACACGTCGCGCATCAGACACTCATCGCAATCGATTCGAACTTCCATGGACCCGACGTTCGCACCCACCGCCGACATTTTCGGCGGATCGGTGGTCGAGTGGCCACGCGTCAGCGCGGTTGTATCGAGACCCGTGTCCTGCCGGGAACTGTCGGACCCACGATCTAGCGTCAGGAACATGAGCGCGGCTCCTTCGACGACAGACAGCACCACGGTGCGCCTGCCGTCGGCTGGCAGCTCGGTTCAGATGAGCTTCGACGAGTTGGGCCGGCCCCTACGCGACGTGACGTTCTGCGTGGTCGACCTCGAGACCACCGGAGGCTCGGCGGCGGACGGCTCCCAGATCACCGAGATCGGTGCCGTGAAGGTGCGTGGCGGCGAGGTGCTGGGCGAGTTCCAGACACTCGTCAACCCTCACACCGAGATTCCGGCCTTCATCGCCGTGCTCACGGGCATCAGCAACTCGATGGTGGCCGAGGCGCCGTCGATCGACGCGGCTCTACCCGCCTTCCTCGAGTTCGCCCAGGGCTGCGTGCTGGTCGCGCACAACGCTCCCTTCGACGTCGGTTTCCTCAAGCACTTCGCGCGCCAGCTCTCCTACCCGTGGCCGCGCTTCGAGGTCCTGGACACGGTGACCTTGGCTCGGCGCTTGGTCAGTCGTGACGAGGCGCCCAACCACAAGCTCTCCTCCCTGGCCGCGGTCTTCGAAGCAACCACGACTCCGGACCACCGCGCACTGAACGACGCCCGCGCCACCGTCGACGTGCTGCACGGGCGGATCGCGCGCGTGGGCGGCCTGGGGGTGCAGACGCTGGAGGAGCTGCAGACGTTCAGCTCGCGCGTGAGTAACGCCCAACGGCGCAAGCGCCACCTCGCCGAACACCTCCCCCACCTACCCGGCGTGTACCTGTTCCGCGACTCCCAGGACCGCGTGCTCTATGTCGGCACGTCCAAGGACCTGCGCACCCGCGTCCGCTCGTACTTCACCGCCTCGGAGACCCGCTCGCGCATGGGCCGCATGGTCAAGCTCGCGGCTCGCGTGGAGCCGATCGTCTGTGCGACGCCCCTCGAGGCGGAGGTGCGTGAGCTGCGGCTGATCGCCGCACACCGCCCGCCGTTCAACCGCAAGAGCCGCAATCCACGCAAGGTCCACTGGATCAAGGTCACCGTCGAGCCGTGGCCGAGACTCTCCCTCGTCAAACAGGTCCTGGACGACGACGCCGACTACCTCGGGCCCTTCTCGTCCAAGCGGACCGCCCAGGCCTGTGTCGACGTCCTGCACGATGCGTTCCTCATCCGGCAGTGCACCGATCGGCTCCCCCGCCAGCCGCGCGGCTCAGCCTGCGCCCTGGCCGAGATGGGCAAGTGCCTGGCCCCGTGCGAGGGCGCAGCCTCCGCCGAGGACTACGCGGCCATCGTCAACGAGCTGCGCGCGAACCTGCTCGAGCGGGCGGACGAGGTGCTCGCTGCGGCAGGCGCGCGGATGGCACACCTGGCTACCGGAGAACGCTACGAGGAGGCCTCGCGCTACCGGGACCGCCTGGCTGCCTTCATCCGAGCGGCCTCGAGGCGTCAACGTCTCGGCGCCCTGACGCGCTGCTCCGAGATCGTCGCGGCCCGCCGCGAGGAGAACCAACGCTGGTCTGTCCACGTCATCCGCCACGGGCGGCTCGCGGCAGCCGGTGTCATTCCACCGGGCGCGTCCGCGCCCGCATTCGTCGAGGGGCTCCGCGCCGAGGCCGAGACCGTGCTGGCCGCTCCCGGCCCGACCCCCGCGGCCTCGGCCGAGGAGAGCGAGCGCATCCTTCGCTGGCTGGAGCAACCGGGGATCCGACTCGTCAGCGTCGACGGCGAGTGGAGCTGCCCGATTCGCGGCGCCGGCCGGCACCTGGCTCTCTACGACGGCATCGAGCAGTCTCGGCTCACACTCGTTCCCTTCGACGAGCGGTTCAGCCTCAGCCCCTCCGCGTAGGAATTGCCAAAACGCCACGCCGATCGGCGGATCCACCTACCCTCAAAGCGACACACAAGACGTCGAATCGCTAGTAACGGAGGGTCTCTAGTGAGCGACACGATCACGGGAACCAGGCGGCCCGAGACACCGAGCATGCAGCGGGACGGCAGCTCGCCCGTTCTGCGCTACGCACCTTTCGTGCTCATCGGCGGGCTTCTGCTCTTCATCGTCGGCTTCGCGGCGACACCGCTGACCAACTACGACACGTACTTCCACCTACGGTTCGGGGGCGAGTTCCTCGACGGCCACTGGAGCCTGACCAACCCGGGAAGCGTGACGAAGTTCGCCACCGCGCACTGGATGCCCACGCAGTGGAGCTCCGAGGTCATCATGGCCGCTGCGGAGAAGGTCGGAGGCCTGGGAGCGGTCGCCTGGCTGTTCGGTGCCGCGTTGGTCGTCTACGTGCTCGTCCTCTACCGAGCGGGCCGCGCGGTGGCTGGCCCGCTGGCCGCGATCATCACGACCATCCTTGCGCTAACAGCGTCCAGCAGCGGGCTGTCCGCACGGCCACAGCTGGTCAGCTACATCTTCACCGTGCTCACCACCGTCGCTTGGCTGCGCACCGCAAGGGATGGCCGAATTCGCTGGTGGCTGATCCCGCTGACCTGGTTCTGGGCGACCGCCCACGGCATGTGGCCGGTCGGACTCTCCATCAGCGCCGTTGCCGCGATCGCGCTGATCATCGACGCCGGGGGCGACTGGCGTCGCCGCCGCAACCTGGCACTGATCCCGGTCTTGAGCGCTGTCGCGGCCGCCGTCACCCCCGTGGGGCCATCGCTCTACGGTGCCGTGCTGAGCGTCAACTCGCGCCGCGGCAACTTCTCGGAGTGGGGCCCGCCGGTGTGGACCACCCCCGCGTGCATCGCCCTCGCCATCGGCCTAGTCATCGTCATCCTCACCGCGATGCGCAGCGAGGTCCGGATGACCTGGCTCGAGACGCTGCTGGTGGTCACCGCCCTCGGCTGGGCGCTCTACTCAGCACGAACCGTGCCGGTCGCCGCGGGAATGCTCGTCCCCTTCGTGGCACGCGCTGTACAGACCTGGCTGCCGGACCGCAAGGTACCCACGAACGAGCGGCGGGTGCTGGCGGTGATGGCCATCGTCGCAGTCGCGCTTCTCGGCGTGCTCGTCCCGAGCAAGGCGAACCACCTGCCCACCGAGCCGACCTGGGTGCAGAGCTCACTGGGCTCGCTCCCGAAGGGAACAGTTCTCCTCGACGACGAGGGTTACGGCGGCTATCTGATGTGGCGTTTCCCTCAGCTCCAGTTGGTCATGGACGGGTATGGCGACACGTTCACGAGCGCTGAGCTCGACCGAACCTCTCGGCTCACGGGGCTCAAGCCCGGATGGATCGCCGACCTCCACGCCACCGGTGCACAGTGGGCCCTCCTCAGCCCGAAGGAGCCTCTCGCGTACGAGCTGACCCACACGCAGGACTGGCACGTGGTCCACGCCTCGCCTGACGTCGTGCTGCTGCATGCACCACCGAAGCCGCACCAGCCGTGACCCGTTGACTAAGGTGCAATCCATGATCACCGCGATCGTCTTCATCAACGCCAACGTCGACCAGATTCCGGAGGTCGCGGAAGCGATCGCGGCGCTCGAGGGCGTCAGCGAGGTCTATTCCGTCACCGGTTCGATCGACCTCATCGCGATCATCCGCGTGCGGTCCCACGACGAGATCGCGGCGACGGTGGCCGATCGCCTCAACAAGGTGGACGGGGTGTTGTCGACGGAGACGCACATCGCCTTCCGCGCCTACTCCAGGCACGACCTGGACGCCGCGTTCTCCCTCGGACTCGACTAGCCGCGCGTCGCGGCGACCCAGCGATCCAGCGTGGCCGCGGCCGCCCCGGAGTCGATGGCCTCCGCGGCGCGACTGATGCCCGCCGCGACCCGGTCCTCGATCACGCCGTCACCGCCGGTATGGACCGCAAGAGCGGCGCCGGCATTGAGCAGCACAGCGTCTCTGACCGGACCCTGAGCACCGGCTAGGACGTCTCTGACGACCTGCGCGTTGTAGGCGACATCGCCCCCACGAAGATCTGCCGCCGTTGCGGGCGCGATGCCTAACTTCGACGGATCCAGAGTGTGCTCGGCCACCCCATCGCCCTCGACGACCCACATGCGTGACGTCGTCGTCGTGGTGAGCTCGTCCAGACCGTCGTCGCCACGGAACACCCAGGCGTCGACACCGCGGCGAGCGAAGACGCCCGCGATCAGCGGAGCAGCCCGCAGGTCAGCGCATCCGATCGCCTGAGCCGCCGGGCGTCCCGGGTTCGCGATCGGTCCGAGCAGGTTGAAGATCGTGGGTACACCGAGCTCGCTCCGCGTGGGGCCGGGATGGCGGAGTGCGCCGTGGAACATCGGCGCGAAGCAGAAGGTGATGCCCACCTCGCGCGCGACGCGCTCGACATCCCGGGGCTGCAGGTCCAGCCGAACGCCGAGCTCCTCCAGCACATCGGCCGAGCCTGACTTCGACGATGCCGAGCGGTTGCCGTGCTTGACCACGAGTGCGCCCGCCCCGGCCGCGACGATGGCGGACATCGTCGAGATGTTCACCGAGAACGACCGGTCACCACCCGTGCCGACCACATCGAGCGCGCGGCCCTCTACGCTCAGCGGCGCCGCGAAGGCGTAGAGCGTCTCCACCGCAGCATCGAGCTCTCCGACCGACTCGCCCTTGGACCGCAATCCCACGGCGAAGCCCGCGATCTGCGCGGAGGTGGCCTCGCCGGCGAGGATCTGACGCATCGCCCAGCGGGTCTGCTCGTCCTCCAGATCGCGACCTGCCATGAGGTCAGTCAGGATCTCCGGCCAGGTCTGACCGCTCACGCGCTCGGCGCCTGGTTTCCGGCAGCACCGCGCACGAGGCGCAGCACGGCGTCGCTCAGCACCATCGGGTCGACCGGGTGCGCCACAGCCGCATCCGCCAGCGACCAGGTCGCCAGCCAGTTGTCCTGCACACGACCGGTGAGCACCAGGATCGGCGGGCAGTTGAAGATCTCGTTCTTGAGCTGGCGCGACATACCCAGCCCGCCGGCGGGGGTTGCTTCGCCGTCGAGGATCAGCAGGTCGAACCCGCCGGCATCCACCTGGGCCAGCAGCGCGGCGGCCGTCGCGACCTCCACGAAGGTGAAGGCGGCCAGATCAGGTGCCGGCCGACGACCCAGCGCAAGAAGGACCTGCTGCCGGGTGTCGACGTCGTCGCTGTAGACCAGCACATGGGTCTCCCCCGCGCTGGCTGCTGACGTGCCTGATGGATGCGAACTCGTCACGGTCACGACCCGATGTTATCCGGGTCACGCCACCGGGTTTCGGCACCCCATTGCGCGCAGCGTGAGCCTTACAACACTGTTGTGACACACGCGTACCGGGGGGTCGGGATGCTGAACGCGAGAACTACCGACATAATGACCGCGTGGCGACAGCAAGCGCGATTCCTGCATCCCGTCTGCACGGGCATCATGACCGTCCGAGCATGGTCAGCGTCGGAACGATCATCTGGCTTTCCAGCGAGTTGATGTTCTTCGCTGCTCTGTTCGCGGCGTACTTCACGATCCGACAGGTCAGCCCCCTGTTGTGGCACGAGTCGACCTCGCACCTCAACGTGCCGTTCGCCTCGGTGAACACCACGATCCTCGTGCTGTCGTCCTTCACCTGCCAGATGGGCGTCTTCGCCGCTGAGCGTGGCCAGGTCGGCCGCCGCGGCAGCATCGTCAACGTCAAGGCGTGGGGCCTGCGCGAGTGGTTCATCCTCACCTATGTCATGGGTGCGATCTTCATCGGCGGCCAGGCGTTCGAGTACGCGAACCTCGTCCACGAGCACATCACGATCCCGAGCTCGGGCTACGGCACGATGTTCTACCTGACGACCGGCTTCCACGGTCTGCACGTGACCGGCGGCCTCATCGCCTTCCTGTTCGTCCTGGGTCGCACCTACCTGGCGCGCAAGTTCACCCACGAGCAGGCAGTCACCGCGATCGTCGTCTCCTACTACTGGCACTTCGTCGACGTCGTCTGGATCGGACTGTTCGCGACCATCTACATCCTCAAATAAGCAGCACCGGACTGGATTTAAGGAAAATTCGTGCGTTTTCTGACAACCAAGATCTCTCGCAAGCGTCGTAGCCGCTTCGCGGGTCCGGCGGTTCTGCTCGCCGCGCTGGTGATGACCGGCGGCTTGTACGCGGCGCTCGCGCCTGCGAACGCCGAGACCAGCAGCGCGTCCTCCGCGGACGTCGCGCGCGGTCAGGCGCTGTTCCAGGTCGGTTGCTCCTCCTGCCACGGGCAGAACGGTCAGGGCATCACCACCACCAAGGGTGGCGTCTACGGTCCCTCGCTCATCGGCGTCGGCGGTGCTGCGGCCGACTTCCAGCTGAGCACCGGTCGCATGCCGATGGCGCAGCCGGGCCAGCAGGCACTGAAGAAGCGCGTCCTCTACACCGACCAGGACATCGCCGACCTGGTTGCCTATGTCGCCTCCCTCGGCCCGGGTCCCTCGGTCCCGAGCGCTGACAACGTCGACATCTCGAAGGGCGACGTCGCCCTGGGTGGCGAGTTCTTCCGCACCAACTGCACGGCGTGCCACAACTTCGCCGGCTCCGGTGGAGCCATGCCCGAGGGCAAGTTCGCCCCGAAGATCACCGAGGACACCCCGACCCAGATCTTCGAGGCCATGGAGACCGGCCCGCAGCAGATGCCGATCTTCTCCAACTCGGTGCTGACCCCGGCCCAGAAGCGCGACATCATCGCGTACGTCAAGGCCATCAGCGCAGCGCCCAAGTACGGCGGCTTCACGCTCGGATCGATCGGTCCGGTCGCTGAAGGTGCCGCTGCCTGGATCTTCGGCATCGGCGGACTGGTCCTCGTGGCCATCTGGATCGCTGCCCACACCGCCCGTTCCAAGAAGAAGGTCGTTGAATGAGCGACAACCACGAGCTCGAGCAGCTTGATGGACACAGCGTTGCCGAGCCCATCCCGGACCCGGGTCTCCCCGAGCACGAGCCTCGGCCGACGGACGGGGACCCCAAGGCGGAGAAGCGAGCGGAACGCCAGGTCGCTGCGTTCTTCTTCGGCTCGGTCGTCTTCTCGATCCTGTTCTGCGTCGTCTACCTGACGGCGAAGATCGGCGCGAACCCCTCGACGGTTCTCGGCCTCGGCGCTTCGAACGTGGGTCTCGGCCTGACGCTCGGCCTCGGTCTGCTCTTCATCGGCATCGGCGCGATCCTCTGGGCTCGCAAGCTCATGGGCGACCACGAGATCGTCGAGTACCGCCACTCCGCGTCCTCCCCGCAGGAGGACCGCGAGGCCGTCATCGAGCAGCTCAACACGGGTATCGAGGAGTCCGGCATCGGGCGTCGTCCGCTCGTGCGCAACTCGCTCCTGGCCGCCATGGGCGCGCTCGGCCTTCCGCTGATCTTCTCGCTGAAGGACCTCGGCACCCCGCGTATCGACCGTCTGAAGCACACCGTGTGGGCGGCCCACATGCCCGTCGTGCAGGACGTCTCCTTCACCAAGATCAAGGCCTCCGACATGGTCGTCGGTCAGCTGATCAACGCGGCTCCCGCCGCGCTGAAGGACATGACCGGGACCGAGCTCCTCGATGCCACCGCCAAGGCGGCCATCATCGTGGTCAAGATCGACCCCGCGGACATCCGCTCCACGCAGGCTCCCAAGGGTCAGACCTGGGACGTCAACGGCGTGCTGGCCTTCTCGAAGATCTGCACCCACGTGGGCTGCCCGATCTCGCTGTGGGAGCACCAGACGCACCACCTGCTCTGCCCATGCCACCAGTCGACCTTCGACCTCGCCGACGCCGGCAAGGTCGTGTTCGGTCCGGCCGCTCGCGCGCTGCCGCAGCTGCCGATCACCGTCGACAAGGACGGCTACTTGATCGCGCAGAGCGATTTCAAGGAACCCGTCGGCCCGAGCTTCTGGGAACGGAGCTGATTGACCCATGAGCACCATCTCTAGCAACGGTTCAGTGGCGGCCAAGGCCGGCAAGCCGGCTCCGGGTGCCGCCGTCGCGACCTGGGCTGACGAGCGCCTGGGCCTCGCCACGATGATGAAGAAGAACCTGCGCAAGGTCTTCCCGGACCACTGGTCCTTCATGCTCGGCGAGATCGCTCTCTGGAGCTTCGTGGTCCTGCTGATCACGGGCGTCCTGCTGTCGCTGTGGTTCGTGCCCTCGATGCAGGACACCACTTACAACGGCTCCTACGCACCGCTCAAGGGCGTGGAGATGTCGCAGGCCTACGCCTCGACGCTGCGCATCTCCTTCGACATCCGCGCCGGGCTTCTGCTGCGTCAGATGCACCACTGGGCGGCCATGCTGTTCATCGCCGCGATGCTCGTGCACATGATGCGCGTCTTCGT
>JBQCDC010000418.1:0-2796 GCA_051961575.1 Marmoricola sp. | reverse complement strand
TAGTTCGCGATCCCGATGTGCTCGGTCAGGCCGATCGAGCTGACCGCGTCGAAGTCGGTCTCCGTCACGTCGCGGTAGTCCATGAAGCGAACCTCGGCCAGGTCGTCGAGGCCCTGCTTCTTGATGGCCTCCTGGGCCCACACGGCCTGCTCGCGCGAGAGAGTCACGCCGAGCGCCTTGACGCCGTAGTGCTCAGCGGCGTGGCGGACCATGCCGCCCCAGCCGCAGCCGACGTCGAGCAGGCGCTGGCCGGGCTGGAGCGCCAACTTCTTCGCGATCAGGTCGTACTTCTCGAACTGCGCCTCCTCAAGGGTGGCGTCCTCGGTGGGGAACACCGCGCAGGTGTAGGTCATCGACGGGCCGAGCACCAGCTCGTAGAACCGGTTCGAGACGTCGTAGTGGTGGTGGATGACCTCGGCGTCGCGCTCCTTGGAGTGGAGCATTCCCTCCATCATCCGGCGCCAGCGCGGCGCGTGCTCCTGGGGCGGGATCGGCGGCGGCTTGAGGTTGCTGATGCCGACCGAACGCAGCACGGCCACCAGCTCGGCGGGGCTCGGCCGGCGGAACTTCAGTCCCGTGCTGCTGCCCTTCACCTGCATGAGTGCCTCGTACGGGTCACCCGGGTGCGCGCCGACGAGCTCGAGGTCGCCGGTGGTGTAGGCGCGGGCCAGGCCGAGGTCGCCGGGCGCGGTCATCAGGTAGGCAAGACCGCGCTCGTTGAGCAGGTTGAGGCCGTACGGCGCATCCTCGGGCCCCGCGCTGCTGCCGTCATAGGCGGTGAAGCGGAAGGGGATATCCCCGATGAGCAGGGAGCTGAATGCATCCGCGATGGACATTGCGGGAGGGATGAGGGTCATTTGCTGCGCACCGCCTTGTCATAGAGGGAAGTCAGACGTCCTTGTGGGTCGTAGACCTTCTTCACTTGTGCGAGGTTCGTGCCGTTGTAGAGGGCATCGAATTCCTCGCGGTTGTAGAACGCCTCGGAATAGAGGGACTTGTGGCCATCCAATTGGCTGACCTTGGCTTCGATAGCGCGATTCACGGGGGCATTCACGCGGTCCGGACCGACCGCGACCATTCCCCAGAAACCGGCATTGACGTAGGGCGCGCCCACCCGCAGGGGATAGGTCGGCCAGGCTTCCTTCGCGATGAGCGGGCACAGCCACACCGGCCTCATACCCACGTTCGCGTCGAACCATTCGAGGAACTCGGGCAGGCGCGCGACGGGCACCTCGATGTCCTGCACGACGCGCTCGCCGAGCGGGTTTCCCTTACGGGTGTCGAGTTTGTCGGCGATGCCGAAGCGCAGGTCCAGGCCGACGAGCTTGTGGTAGAAGTCCGAGCGCTTCCAGCGCTTGGGCCACAGGCGACGGATCGTGGGGTTCTGCACACCGAAGGCACCTGAGCACCAGAACCAGTCGGTGTCCCAACGCCAGAGGTAGTCGAGGATCGTGAGGCGGTCGGTCCGCTTCTGTTGGATGGACCGGTAGTAGATCTCCTGGCCGGTGTAGTCGCTGGTCGGGCCGGGGGCGTCGGTGAACTCGGCGAGCGTCAGGTAGTACTCGCCGGGCTCGAACGCGACGCCGTCCAGGCCGTCGACGCGCGTTCCTTCCCACTCGCGGGTGTGGCAGATCTGCGCGATCGCCTCGGTGAGGGCTTGGCTGTCGTGGAAGCGGACGTGGCGCAGCGAGACGAGGGGCGGCACCTTCTCCAGCTGCACACGCAAGCGCGTCGCGTAGCCGAGCGAGCCGTAGGAGTTGGGGAACGTCCAGAAGAGGTCACTGTGCTCGCCGGCGCGACTGCAGGTGATGACCTCGCCGGCGCCGGTGAAGATGTCCATCTCGATGACGGCCTCGTGCGGGAGCCCGTTACGGAAGCTGGTCGCCTCTACGCCCAGGCCCGAGACCGCGCCGCCCAGCGTGATCGTGCGTAGCTGCGGCACGACCGTGGGCATGAACCCGTGCGCGAGGGTGACGTCGACGAGGTCCTCGTAGGTGCACATGCCCTGCACGTCGGCAGTTCCGGCCTCAGCGTCGATCGAGATCACGCCGTCCAGTCCGGAGAAGTCCAGGCCCGGTGCTTGCGTGGCGGCTCGAGGTCGAAAGAGATTCGACGTCTTCTTCGCCAATCGCACCGTGGAGGTGGGGGAAAGTCGGCGGTAGGAGGCGCTGAGCGCTTCGACTGCCGTCTGATGTTGGGTCAGTCCTCGAACTGAAGGCACGTCTCTAAACGTAACGCTTTCCGAAACTGAAACCTGTTTCGCCTTGGCACTAGCCGTCGCACCAGAGGCTGCGCAAAGATGCGCTGCGTGGATTCCTTCTTCAAGATCAGCGAGCGCGGCTCGACGTTAGGACGTGAAATCCGCGGGGGCGTGGTCACCTTCTTCACGATGGCCTACATCATCGTGTTGAACCCGATCATCCTGAGCGGAGTCAAGGATCACTCGGGGCATTTCCTCGGGGGATCGACCGACAATTTCGCCGCCATTGCGGCCGGAACGGCGCTCGTTGCGGGCGTCATGTCCATCCTGATGGGTCTCATCGCGAACTATCCGTTGGCGATCGCGACCGGGCTCGGGCTCAACGCGGTCCTCGCCTTCTCCGTGGCGAGCAAGCTGACCTGGGCCGACGCGATGGGCCTGGTGGTCCTCGAAGGTCTGGTCATCCTGGTGCTGGTGCTGACCGGGTTCCGGACCGCGGTGTTCCGAGCGGTTCCGGCGCAGATCAAGATCGCGATCTCCGTGGGCATCGGTCTGTTCATCGCGCTGATCGGCTTCAACGACGCTGGCTTCGTAGG
>JBQCDC010000417.1:0-9331 GCA_051961575.1 Marmoricola sp. | reverse complement strand
GTCGTGGGCCGTGAGTTGTGGCGGCAGTCAGGGCTCGGCCCGGACGACATCCAGACCGCGGTGCTCTACGACCACTTCACGCCCTATGTGCTCATGCAGCTCGAGGAGCTGGGCTTCTGCGGCCGTGGTGAGGCGCCCGGCTTCATCGCAGAGGGAGCGATCGAGATCGGCGGGCGACTCCCGATCAACACCCACGGTGGTCAGCTGGGGGAGGCCTACATCCACGGCATGAACGGCATCGCGGAAGCGGTTCGCCAGGTGCGTGGCACGTCGGTGAATCAGGTCGACGCCGTCGCGCACACGCTGGTGACGGCGGGCACGGGCGTTCCGACGAGCGGCCTGATCCTGAGCCGCTGACCTCCCTACCCCTCGCCCGTGGTCGGATCGATGACGGTCTTGACCTCGCGCACATTCGTGCAGGGAAAGCCGCCGGCCGCGGCGTGCTCGCGCACGGCATCAGCGCTCTCGGCGACGTAAACGCAGGTGATCGCGTCGTCGCTGACGTAGCTCTGTACCCATTGCGCGCGGCCCGCCATGTTGGCGAGGACGCTGTTGGACTTGGCGGAAATGCCGTGGAGCTCTTCGGCCGACAGCTTGCCGGCGCCGGGCAGTTCGCGTTCGATGAGGTAACGAGGCATGGGAGTGGTCCTTTCGTCGGTTCGGTCAGGACCAGCCTCGCCCCCCGCCACGGACCGGATCATCGGGCAGATGCCCTATCTTTCGAGCACGCCTAGGGCTGCCGCCGCGGTCACGGCTTCCGTCCGATTGCCGACGCCGAGCTTCTCCAGAATGTGCGAGACGTGGTGCCCGACGGTCTTGGTGCTCAGATGCAGATCCCGCCCGATGTCGGGGTTGCGCAAGCCCTGGGCGACGAGTCTCAGAACCTCGAGCTCGCGAGCAGTCAGGCCGGCGGCGTTCCCGAGGGTGGCGGCATTGGGGCCGCGGGGGATCCGCAAGCCCTGCTGGCGGCGACTCTCCGCCAACCGGTGAAGCGCCGGCGCCGCCCCGAGGCCGCTCCAGATGGCCCAGGCCCGGAGTTGATCGTCGTCGTCACCGAGAGCGAGCGCATCGGCCTCGTCGTAGGGGCAGCCGAGGTCTCGCCAGGCCGAGGCCGCCGCGCGTGGGTCTCCGGCGATCAGGTGCGCATAGGGCGCGGCGCCCTCGGGAAAAACCTCGTCGCCGCCGCGGTGCGCCCACCAGCCGAGCTCGCCGGTGGCCCACGGCTGGTCGAGCCCGATCGCGAGTTGGTAGCCCTTGCGGACTCGGTCCATCTCGTCGTGAAGGCGGTCCTCGAGCCAGGCTGCCTCCGCGCGGGCGGCCGTGACAGGCCAGATCCGCTGCAGGTGGCCGGTGCGCGCGGCCAAGTCGTAGGCAAGGTCAAGGGCCGGCCAGGGATCGGCATCTCCCCGGCGAGCTCGCAATCGCCCCAGCGCGGTCTGAACGGCGATCAGGCTGATTCCCTCGGCGCGAGGGGAGTTGGCAACCCGCGTCAACACCGTGGTTGCCTCCTCCCATTGCCCGAGTTCGACCAGGCAGCGGCCCAGCCAAGCTTCGCTGTAGAGGCCACGCGCGCCGAGCTCATGCTCGTTCGCATAGGCGACGGCCTGTCGAAGTGCGGGTAGCGCGATCTCGTACAGCCGAACCTCGCCGCCGCCGCAACCGATCTGACTCAGACCGGTGACGACACCTGTCTGGATTCCAAGCCTGGTGCCGGTCTCCACGGCCTGATGGAGCCGATCCAGTCCGTCGGCGTTGCCGAGCATCATGCGAGCGACGCCGCTTTGAATCTGGATGTAGACCAGCGTTTCGACGTCGTCGAACTCGGTCGCGAGCGCCATGGCGCGTTCACCCCAGGGCTCGGCCTGGCGCAGTCGTCGCGACAGCATGTGTTGGGAGCACTGCTGGGCGTAGGCGAGGGCCAGTTCGCGACCCGGCGGCAACTTCTCCAGAAGCCTGATCGCCTCGTCGACGGCTTCTTGGGCCGCGTCGAGTTGCCCGGCGAAACTGAGCACACCCCATAGCTTGGAGAGAATCAGGCCACGCTCGCGGGGCTCAGTGGCCAAGTCGAGCGCCTCGCGATACGCAGCGATCGAACGCCCGAGGGCGCCGACCTCGTGGCAGGCGCCGGCAAGGCGAACGAGGAGGGCCGTTCGTGCCTCTCGACCCAGCGCACCGCCCACCGTCAGGCACAGGTCCAGGTGGGCGATGGCCTCGCTGCGTGCGCCTGCTCGCTCGGCGACGTCGGCGGCGATGAGGGCGTGGCGCAGGGCTGCCTCGACCTCTCCTGATTCGAGGGCATGGTGTGTCGCCTGTGTGGGATCCGGGTCATCGCAGGCCTCGAGTGTGGCCAACGCTCGCCGGTGCAAAGCACGGCGCTGCCCGGCGGGGATCGCGCCGTAGACCGCCTCGCGCCCAAGCTCGTGACGGAATCGGAGCCGGGCCGATTCCTCGACGAGGATGCCGTCGTTGAGGCACTCCTCGATGCCGGCATCCTCAGCGCCGAGTTGGGACGCTTGGGCGGACGACACGTTGCCGGGAAAGATCGAGACGATCTCTGAGGCCGCGACCGCGGCCGGACTCAGGCGATAGAGCCGCGCAAGCACGGCGTCGCGAACGGTCTGAGGAAGGGCCTCTCCGGACGCAAGGCAGGCCGAGACGAAGAAGGCGTTGCCGGACGTCCTTTCGAGCAGCACGTCGACGTCGACGGGCGAATCGACCGCAAGCTCAGCCACACCCGATCGGGTGAGGGCAGGTACGCGAATATGCTCCGGCCGGACGGTGGCGAGATCGCCGAGCGCAAGAAAGAGCGCGGACCCTTGGATGACCTCATCCGGCCGATAGGTGAGCACCAGCGTCGATGACGTGCCGGTGAGGCGCCGCCCGACGAACCGGATGAGGTCGATGGTCGCGTCATCGCTCCAGTGGATGTCCTCGATGACAGCGAGGGTGGGCTCACGTCGCATGAGGGCGAGGGCACCCTCGAGCGCCTCGTGCGGACTCTCACCATGCGCGACGAGGTCGGCCAGCTCCGGATCCGCTGCCCGGGCCCAGTCGAGAAGTGGGCCGAACGGCCGACGTGTGCGCAGGTTGTCGCAGGCTCCGACGAGCACGGGCTGAGCCGTCTCCTGTGTCAAAGCGCGCACCAGACTGCTCTTGCCGGCGCCTGCCTCGCCGGTGACCAGTACGACTTGCCCGGATCGGGACGCGACGGCCGAGCGCAGAGCGTCGAGCTGAGCCTCTCGCTCCACGAGTCGGATGCCGGCCTGGGCCGACTCCTGTGTCCCCATAGCGAAGCCCATCTTTCCCGCTCTACGTATTCGAGTCGAGACATGCCCGGCGCACCTGAGAGACTTGCGCCCATGCTTCGCTGGCTTACCGCGGGGGAGTCCCATGGCCCCTCACTCGTCGCAATCCTCGAAGGTCTGCCTGCCCACGTGCAGGTGACCTCCGCCGACATCCAGGACGCGCTCGCGCGCCGTCGGCTCGGATATGGGCGTGGCGCGCGCATGCAGTTCGAGCAGGACGCGGTCCGGGTGATCGGCGGCGTTCGCCACGGCGAGACGCAGGGTGGACCGGTCGCCATCGAGGTCGGCAACACCGAGTGGCCCAAGTGGGAGACCGTGATGTCCGCGGACCCGGTCGACCCGTCGCTGCTGAAGGAGACCGGGCGCAACGCCGCCCTGACGCGTCCTCGTCCCGGTCACGCCGACCTGGTCGGCATGCAGAAGTACGACTTCGCCGAAGCACGGCCGATCCTGGAACGTGCGTCTGCCCGCGAGACCGCCGCCCGAGTAGCGCTCGGGCGCGTCGCGACCAACTTCCTCGACCAGGTGCTCGGCGCGAAGGTGCTCTCGCACGTCGTGGAGCTGGGCGGCGTTCGGGCGCCCAAGGGTGTCGTTCCGGAGGCCGCAGACATGGCTCGCATCGACGACGATCCCGTCCGCTGCTTCGACCCGGACGCGTCCAAGGCGATGGTCGAGCGGATCGACCAGGCCCACAAGGACGGCGACACGCTCGGCGGCGTCGTCGAGGTGGTCGTCTACGGCCTTCCGCCGGGCCTGGGATCGCACGTGCATTGGGACCGACGCCTCGACGCTCGCCTTGCTGGCGCGCTCATGGGGATCCAGGCGATCAAGGGTGTCGAGGTCGGCGACGGCTTCGAGACCGCTGCCACTCCGGGCTCGCTCGCTCACGACGAGATCGTGAGCACCGAGGACGGCATTCGGCGGACCACCGGTCGCTCGGGTGGCACCGAGGGCGGTATGAGCACGGGCGAGGCACTCCGCGTGCGTGCGGCCATGAAGCCGATCGCCACCGTTCCTCGCGCGCTGAAGACCATCGACGTCGCGACAGGTGAAGAAGCAGTGGCCCACCATCAGCGCTCGGATGTGTGCGCGGTGCCCGCTGCCGGTGTGGTCGCCGAGGCGATGGTCGCTCTCGTTCTCGCCGATGCTGTGGTGGAGAAGTTCGGCGGCGACTCCGTCGGCGAGACCAAGCGCAACGTGGAGAGCTACCTCGGGGCGCTGCGCTTCAAATGAGCCCCCGAGTCGTTCTGATCGGCGCGATGGGCGCAGGCAAGACCACCGTCGGCGGCCTTCTCGCGGAGGCGTGGGGCGTCGAGTTCCGCGACACCGATCACGATGTCGAGGTCATGACGGGACGCTCGATCAGCGACATCTTCGTCGAGGACGGCGAGGCCACCTTCCGCTCACTCGAGCGCGATGCGGTGGCTGCCGCCCTGACCGAGCACGACGGCGTCTTGGCACTCGGCGGAGGCGCGGTGCTCGACCCGGCTACCCAGCAGCTCCTCGACGGGCATCGAGTGGTTTACCTCGAGGTCGGCCTCGCCGACGCCAGTCAACGAGTCGGTCTCGGCGTCTCGCGCCCGCTGCTGCTCGGCAACGTCAGGGGTCGGGTCAAGCAACTGCTCGATGAGCGCGCGCCGATCTACCGACGCCTCGCCTCGATCACCGTCAACACCGACGGCCGGTCGGCCGACACCGTCGCGGACGAGGTGCGTGCTGCGATCGAGGAGAAGGATGGCGTCCATGAGTGAGTCGGTTGCGCGCCTCGCGGTGCCGGGCCGCTACGAGGTTGTCGTCGGCAACGGCGTGCTGGCCGAGGTACTCACCATGCTCGGTGAGCCTCCCGCGCGCGTGGCCGTCTGTGCTCCGGCTGCGCTGCCGACCTTGGCCGCGCCGATCGTGACCCTGCTCGAGGGCGCCGGCTGTCAGGTCCTGCGTTTGAACCTGCCGGACGGCGAGGCCGCGAAGACCGCAGCCGTTGCGGTGGACGCTTGGGAGGCCCTCGGAGCCGCAGGCTTCACGCGCTCCGACGCCGTTGTCACCGTCGGCGGTGGCGCGACCACCGACATGGGCGGGTTCATCGCGGCGACGTGGCTGCGCGGAGTTCGCGTCGTCCATGTCCCGACAACACTGCTGGCCATGGTCGACGCTGCTGTCGGCGGCAAGACCGGCATGAACACCGGAGCCGGCAAGAACCTGGTGGGCTCGTTCCACGAGCCGGCCGGCGTCGTCTGCGATCTGAACTTCCTCACCACCCTTCCCGAACCTGAGATCGTCTCCGGCCTGGCCGAGGTGCTCAAGTGCGGATTCATCGCGGACCCCGAGATCCTCACCATCGCCGAGCGCAACCCGAAGGCGCTGCTCAACCCGCGCAGCCCCGAGTTGCGTGAGGTTGTGGAGCGCGCGATCCGAGTGAAGGTCGACATCGTCACCGACGATCTTCGAGAGACCGGAGGCAAAGACGGGCATCCCGGTCGGGAGGCTCTGAACTACGGTCACACCTTCGCCCATGCGCTGGAGAAGGCCACCGACTACAGGATGCGCCACGGTGACGCGGTCGCGCTCGGCATGGTCTTCGTGGCCGAGGTCGCGCGCCGATCGGGGCACATCGACGACGCGCTGGCTGCGCGCCACCGCGATGTGCTCGAGTCCGTCGGTCTGCCGACCTCGCTGTCGCACGCACGCGTACGCGCACTCGGACTGGCCGGCCATGCGTTCGATGACCTCCTGGCCGCTATGCGCGTCGATAAGAAGGCGCGAGGGGCACAGTTGCGCTTCGTGGTGCTGGACGGGTTGGCTCGACCTGTGACAGTCGCGGACCCAGCGGTCGACGACCTTCGTGCGGCCCACGAGAAGGTGATGGGCGTATGACGGACGTCCTGGTTCTGAACGGTCCAAATCTCGGCCGCCTCGGGCGACGCCAGCCCGAGATCTACGGACGAACCACGCACGCCGAGCTCGCCGAGCTGTGCCGCTCCTGGGGCAAGGACCTCGGATTGGACGTCGAGGTGCGTCAGACCAACCACGAGGGCGAGCTGCTGGACTGGCTCAACCAGGCGGCCGATGACGGGACTCCCGTGGTGTTGAACGCCGGCGCGTGGACGCACTACTCGCTGGCCCTGTACGACGCCTGCGGACAGCTCGAGGCGCCGCTCGTCGAGGTGCACATCTCCGAGCCCAAGCAGCGTGCGGAGGAGTTCCGACACGTGTCGTACGTCGAGCCGCATGCCGCGAGAACGATCTCCGGCGAGGGCATCGACGGGTACCGCCAAGCACTCGAGTTCCTCGCGGCGCTGTGAGCAAGCCCGTCGTCGTCATCGGTGGCGGCATCGTCGGTCTGGCGGTGGCGCGCGCGCTGACGCAACGCGGGGAGGATGTGGTCGTCCTCGAGAAGGAAGCGACGCTCGCCGCGCACCAGACGGGCCGCAACTCCGGCGTGATCCATTCGGGCCTGTACTACGCACCCGGAAGCCTGAAGGCCACGATGGCCACCGCCGGCGCGCGTTCGATGGTGGAGTTCGCCCGAGAGCGGGGCGTTGCCCATGAGGTCTGCGGCAAGCTCGTGGTCGCGGTCGATGAGTCCGAGCGATCGCGACTCCACCTGCTCGCCGGACGCGCCGAGGCCAACGGCGTTCCGGCGCGGCTCATGGATCCGGCGGAGGCCCGCGAGCTCGAGCCGAATGTCGCCTGTGTCGAGGCGCTGCGGGTCGAGTCCACCGGAATCGTCGACTACCGCGGCATCTGCACCGAGTTGGCCAAGGACGTCGAGCGCGGCGGCCAGATCCGGCTGGGCACCGCGTTCCGCGGCGTGACGCGCGAGGGCGACGACTTGCGAGTGCTGACCAGCCTGGACGAGATATCGGCCTCGGCGGTCGTCAACTGCGGCGGCCTGCACGCGGATCGGATCGCGATGGCCTGTGGCGTCGACCCGGAGGCCCGGATCGTGCCCTTCCGTGGCGAGTACTTCCACCTCAAGCCCGCCGATCTCGTGCAGGGACTGATCTACCCGGTGCCCGATCCGCGCTTTCCCTTCCTCGGCGTGCATCTCACGCGGATGGTCGAAGGGGGAGTCCACGCCGGGCCTAACGCGGTGCTGGCACTCGCGCGCGAGGGCTATCGCTGGCGGCACGTCGATCTTCAGGACCTCGCTGACACCCTGGCCTGGCCGGGCGTCTGGCGACTCGGCTCCCGGCACGCGAAGACGGGTGCGCAGGAGGTCCTCAGGTCGCTCTCGCCCAAGGCGTTCGCGCACAGCCTGGCCCGCCTGGTTCCCGGAATCGCTGCTGACGATCTCGAGCGAGCCCCGGCAGGGGTGCGGGCACAAGCCGTACAACGCGATGGCTCCCTGGTCGACGACTTCCTCGTCAAGGAAGGTCCCCACCAGGTGCACGTGATCAACGCGCCGTCTCCCGCAGCGACAGCCGCCTTGGAGATCGCGTCCCACGTCGTGGAGCGTTTGGACGCGGTCCGAGCCTGAGGTCGCATGTGATCATGAGGCATGCGATCCACGGGGGTGTCGGTCGGCGACGGTGTTCTGGAGGTCCTCGACCTCGGTGCGGGGGAGCCCGCCCTGTTCATCCAGACGGGTCTGACCGCCGATGAGCTGCTGCCACTAGCCGCCGACCAGGCCCTGGACAGTTACCGCCGCCTGGTTCTGCATCGTCGCGGCTACGCAGGAAGCAGCCCGGCCGTCCACCCGAGCTCCATTGCGAGGGAGGCTGCGGACTGCGTCGCGGTGCTCGATTCCCTGGGGCTTGCTCAGGTCCAGGTCGTCGGCTTCTCCTACTCCGGAGCTGTGGCGCTCCAGCTCGCAGCGGACCGACCGGACCGCGTCGCCGGACTCACCCTCATCGAGTCCCCTCCGACGCAGACGACCTATCGCGACGAGTTCGTCGCGGTCGTTAACGACTTGCTCGCGATTCGACGCAAGGACGGTGTCGCTGCTGCCCTCAACGCCACGCTGGACATGTTGGGCACGCCGGAGTGGTGGGCCGCACTGGATCCGCACGTGCCCGACGCCCGTGAGCAGATGCGGGCCGATGCTGCGACCTTCTTCGACGGAGACCTCCCGGCGCTGGTCGCTTGGGAGCCCGACGACCTTGCGACCCGTATCACCTGTCCGGTGATGTACGTGGGCGGCGACGGAAGCGGCCCGTGGTGGGAAGCGGCCCGCGCGCAGGTGCTCGAGTGGTTCCCGACGTCTGAGTCCGTGGTCATCGCAGGCGCAGATCACGGCCTGGCCGCGATCCACGCCACCGAGGTCGCCGTGGCGCTCCGGCGCTTCTGGAACCGGTAGACTCTGCCGCTGGTTCGAGCACCGGAGGTTGAGGAGGCGCGCAGCGCCGTCACGAAACCCCACCCCTGATCACACCTAAGGACGCACGCGCGCATGGCAACCACGAACGACCTCAAGAACGGCATGGTTCTCAACATCGACGGACAGCTGTGGTCCGTCGTGGAGTTCCAGCACGTCAAGCCCGGCAAGGGCCCGGCGTTCGTTCGGACCAAGCTGCGCAACGTCGAGTCGGGCAAGAACGTCGACAAGACCTTCAACGCCGGCACCAAGGTCGAGACCGCCACGGTCGACCGTCGCACCATGCAGTACCTCTACAACGACGGCACCCACTACGTGTTCATGGACACCGGCACGTACGACCAGCTTGAGATCGCGCCCGAGATCGTCGGCGACGCCAAGAACTACATGCTCGAGAACCAGGAAGCCATCGTTGCCACCAACGAGGGTCGCGTCCTCTTCATCGAGCTGCCGGCCTCGGTCGAGCTGACCATCACCTACACCGAGCCCGGCGTCGTCGGCGACTCGGCCACGGGTCGCACCAAGCCCGCCACGCTCGAGACGGGTCACGAGATCCAGGTCCCGCTGTTCATCGAGAACGGCGAGAAGATCAAGGTCGACACCCGCGACGGCGGTGCGTACCTCTCCCGCGTGAAGGGCTGAGTTCGCTGAGCGCACGCTCGAAGGCGCGCAAGCGCGCGCTGGACGCTCTCTACGCCGCGGACCTCCGCGG
>JBQCDC010000416.1:0-3585 GCA_051961575.1 Marmoricola sp. | reverse complement strand
GCGATGAGCTCCCCCGCCTTGTCCCAGATCACGCCATCCCGCGGGTTGGTGACCTCCGGCGAGGAGTACTCGGGGTGGGCGTGGTCGACATACAGCCGCGCGCCGTTGGTGAGGATGAGGTTCGCGAGGCCGTTGTCCTCGTCGGTCAGCTGGCTCGAGTCGGCCACCTGACGGGACATGTCGAACCCGCGGGCGTCGCGGAGCGGCGATTCCTCCTCGTAGTCCCAGCGGGCCTGCTTCACGTGCTTCAACGACGAGGCGTATGCGTTGACGACGCGACCGCTGGCCACCACCGGATTGGCGCGCGGCATGCCTTGCACCGAGATCCCGAACTCGGTCTCGGTACCCATCACGCGCCTGACGGTCATACGTCGAGACTAGCCGCAAGGGGGTTTCGTGACGGCGCTACGCGCCTCCTCAACCTCCTACAAGTACTGGCCGGTGTTCGCCACGTTGTCGATGCTCCGACCGGGCTCGGTGCCCTGCTTGCCGGTGATGAGCGTGCGGATGAACACGATCCTCTCGCCCTTCTTTCCCGAGATGCGGGCCCAGTCGTCCGGGTTGGTGGTGTTCGGGAGGTCCTCGTTCTCCTTGAACTCGTCCACGCAGGCACGCAGGAGGTGCTGCACGCGAACGCCATGCTGCTGGTTCTCGAGGAAGTCCTTGATGGCCATCTTCTTCGCCCGGTCGACGATGTTCTGGATCATCGCGCCGGAGTTGAAGTCCTTGAAGTAGAGGACCTCCTTGTCTCCGTTCGCGTAGGTGACCTCGAGGAATCGGTTCTCCTCGGACTCCGTGTACATCCGCTCGACGGCAGCGCGGATCATCTCGTCCACGCAGACCTGGCGGTCACCGTGGAACTCGGCGATGTCGTCCTCGTGCAGCGGGAGGTCGGGCACCAGGTACTTGGAGAAGATGTCACGCGCCGACTCCGCATCGGGACGCTCGATCTTGATCTTCACGTCGAGGCGGCCCGGCCGGAGGATCGCCGGGTCGATCATGTCCTCGCGGTTCGAGGCACCGATGACCAGCACGTTCTCCAGCGACTCCACACCGTCGATCTCGCTGAGCAGCTGCGGAACGATCGTGTTCTCCACGTCCGAGGAGACCCCGGAGCCGCGGGTGCGGAACAGCGAGTCCATCTCGTCGAAGAACACGATGACGGGCGTCCCTGCGCTCGCCTTCTCGCGCGCCCTTTGAAAGACCAGCCGGATGTGTCGCTCGGTCTCTCCGACGTACTTGTTCAGGAGCTCGGGCCCCTTGATGTTGAGGAAGAAGGAGCGAGCCTCGGCCGCGTTGTAGTCCTCGCCACGTGCCGCCGCCTCCTTGGCGGCGACCTTCTTCGCCAACGAGTTCGCCACCGCCTTCGCGATCAGCGTCTTGCCACAGCCCGGAGGGCCGTACAGCAGGATGCCCTTGGGCGGCTTGAGCTGGTGCTCCACGAACAACTCGGGATACAGGTACGGGAGCTCGACGGCATCCTGGATCAACTCGATCTGGTTGCCCAGGCCACCGATCGCCGAGTAGTCGATGTCGGGGACCTCTTCGAGAACCAGCTCCTCGACCTCGGACTTCGGCACACGCTCGTAGACGTGGTTGGTCTTCGCGTCGAGCAGCAGCGAGTCACCGACGCGCAGCTTCTCGTCCAGCAGCGGCGCAGCGAGTCGGACCACGCGTTCCTCGTCGGTGTGACCGATCACGAGGGCGCGTTCACCGTCAGCGAGGAGCTCCTTGAGCATCACGACCTCGCCGACGGTCTCGAACTCGAACGCGTCCACCACGTTCAGGGCCTCGTTGAGCATCAGCTCCTGGCCGAACTGAAGGTCCGCGACGTCGACGTTGGGGCTGACGTTCACGCGCAGCTTCCGGCCACCGGTGATGATGTCGATCGTGCCGTCGTCATTGGTGTGGAGCAGGGTTCCGAAGCCGGCAGGCGGCTGCGCGAGACGGTCCACTTCTTCCTTGAGCGTGATGATCTGCTCGCGCGCGTCGCGCAGTGTCTGAGCCAGTCGCTCGTTCTGCGCTGTCACAGCCGCGAGGGACCGCTGGACGTCGATGAGTCTCGGGTCTTCTGCCATGACCGATCACCTCCTGGAAGGTTCCTTTTGGTGACCCTAGCGCGAAGGTCTAGCGGTTATGCGTCAAAACGCTCGTCGGCGATCTGCTCGGGCAAATCCGCGGGCCGGGGACCGGAATAGTCGACGCCGTAGGCGCCCGGAGCAGGGCGCCGCTTTTTGCGCGGAGCAGCGTTTCCCGGAGCCATGCGGCGCGACGTCACGAGGAATCCGGTGTGCCCGTTCATCCGGTGCGATGGACGCACCGCCAGTCCTTCGACGTGCCATTCGCGGACCAATGTCTCCCACGGCTGCGGCTCGGTGAACTCGCCGTGTGCGCGCAGGGTCTCCGTGAAGCGGCCCAGCTGCGTGGTGGTGGCGACGTAGCCGATGACCATTCCGCCCGGTGCCAGCGCGTGCGCGACCGCCTCCACGCACTCCCACGGCGCGAGCATGTCGAGGACCACCCGATCGACACTGCCCGCCTCCACCTTGGGCAGTTCCTCGGCCAGGTCGCCCAGTGTCAGAGTCCAGGCCGGGTGCTCACCGCCGAAGAACTGGGTGACGTTCTGGCGCGCCACTGCGGCGAACTCCTCGCGACGCTCGAAGGAGAGCAAGCGTCCGGTCGGCCCGATGGCGCGCAGGAGCGAGCAGCTCAGCGCGCCGGAGCCCGCTCCTGCCTCGACAACGGTGGCACCCGGGTAGATGTCCGCCATGGCCACGATCTGCGCGGCGTCCTTGGGGTACACGACGGCTGCTCCGCGCGGCATGGAGACCACGAACTCGCTGAGCAGCGGCCGGAAGACCAGGTACTCCCCACCCGAGGACGACACGATCGTGAAGCCCTCCTCGCGACCGATCAGGTCGTCGTGGTCGATGCCACCACGGTTCGTGTGGAATCGGCGACCTGCCTCCAGGCAGATGTTGTGCCGGCGGCCCTTGGCGTCGACGAGACGCACCCACTCGCCCACGACGAGGGGCCCGCGGCGCACGCCGGACCACGTGTTGCTGCTCAAAGCTGTTGTTCTCCTTACTTGGCGGTGGCGGCGCGGTACGCCTCGTCGACGTCGCGCGTTGCCAGCACGCCATAGATACTGCGGTCCGCCTCGACGAGCACGTACTCCTCAGCCGGCAGCTGACCGATCGCCGCGACGAGATCCTGGCCGGCGATGTCGGCGGGCAGCACCAGACCGTCCTCGACGCGCCTCGCCACCGTGCTGATCGCCTGCCACGGACGCTGCCGATCGGGGACGGCCAGAAGCGCGGTCTCGCTCACGATGCCGGTGAGCTCGTCGTTACTCGCGTGCGTCAGGATTCCGCCGGCCTGCACCTCGCTGGCGCGGCGCACGGCTTCGGCGATCGAGAGATCACCGGGCACCACGATCACCGGGCGTGCCAGCTGCCTGGCCTGCAGTGCGGGCATTCGCATGCGCATCTGTGCGGTCCGGATCGCGGCGGAGGAGCCGAGCCAGACGAAGCTCGCGAAGATGATCACGGTCAGCATCGCGGAGAAGAGTGGGTTCGACTCCCT
>JBQCDC010000415.1:0-2180 GCA_051961575.1 Marmoricola sp. | reverse complement strand
TGGGGACGGCCTCGGTTGATGTTCCGCGGAGAGGTAGCCGAAGCGCTGGAGGACTACGACGCCTCGCTGTCGATCAGTCATGACGGCGACTATGCGATCGCCTACGTGGTGCTGTCCGAGTAGACGCCACGGTTGCAATCCGCACCCACGGACGCATGATGGAACTGGGTGCGCGATGTCAGCAGCCGGCTATGTGATCTGGTTCGTGACCACGATCGTCTGGGTGGTCGCGATACTCGTGGTCGGCATTCTGATGGCCACCGGTACCAAGATCCGGCACCGCAAATAGCCGCGAACGAGGGGGCCTAGGTCCCTGTCCGGACGGCTTTCCCAGGCGTACCTTGGAGGGACAATCTCAGCGATTTGCGCCCACCTCACGGAGGTTCAGATGTCGCAGACTGGTTATGTCGTCTGGTTCGTCCTCACCACACTCATCGTCGTCGGCATCATCGCGGCCGGCATCAGCCTGGCGCTCAGCTCCGAGCGACACAGCATGCATCACCCGCACCCCCACTAAACGCGTTCTGAAATTCTTCGGCGCAGCGTCTTGACCTTGACGCTACGTCAACCCTGCACGCTCTCCTCATGAACGAAATGAAGCCCGCGATCCGGGTATCGGGACTACGCAAATCATTCGGAGACGTGGACGTGCTGCAAGGCCTCGACCTCGAGGTGCGGCCCGGCACGGTCTACGCACTGCTCGGCCCCAACGGCTCGGGCAAGACCACGACCGTTCGCATCCTCTCCACGCTGATCGACAGCGACGCGGGCGAGGTCGAGGTGCTCGGGCACGATGTCCGACTCGCACCTCATGAGGTGCGTCGCGGCATCGGCGTCACCGGCCAGTTCTCGGCTGTCGACGATCTGCTCACGGGGCGGGAGAATCTTCGGCTCATCGCCGACCTCAACCACTTGCCGCGACCGATCGCCAAGCAGAAGGTGGCGGAGCTGCTGACCCGCTTCGACCTCACGGACGCCGCCGACCGCCGCGTCGGCACCTACTCCGGCGGCATGAAGCGCCGCCTGGATCTGGCGATGACGCTGGTCGGCAAGCCAGCGCTGCTCTTCCTCGACGAACCCACCACGGGACTCGACCCGCGCAGCCGCCTCCAGCTCTGGGCGATCGTGCGGGAGCTGCTCGCGGACGGCGTCACGATCTTCCTCACCACGCAATACCTCGACGAGGCCGACCGGCTCGCGGATCTGGTCGGCGTGCTCGACGGCGGGGGTCTGGTGGCTGAGGGCACGCCTGCAGAGCTGAAGGCGCAGACCGGCGCCGAGACCATGGACGACGTGTTCATGGCACTTACCGGGCACACCGCCACCGAGACCGAGGACGACGAACTCGAAGGAGCCGTGCGATGACGATCCGAGACTCCATCACTCTGCTGCGACGCAATCTTCTGCACCTGGTGCGCTACCCGTCGTTGACGGTCACGATCATCGCGATGCCGGTGATCTTCCTGCTGCTGTTCGTCTACGTGTTCGGCGGGACCATGGGGCATGGCCTACCCGGCGGCACGGGCCGCTCCAGCTACCTGCACTACATCACTCCCGCCATCCTGGTGATGACCATCGTGGCCGTCGCGCAATCGACCGCGATCCTGATCGCGAAGGACGCCACCGAGGGCATCATCGACCGCTTCCGCACGATGCCGATCTCGCGATCCGCTCCCCTGATCGCGCACGTGCTGGCGGCGCTGGTGCAGACCGTCTTTGCAGTCGCCGTCGTGCTCGCACTGGCGCTGGCGATCGGCTACCGCTCTCCCGCGTCCTTCCTCGCATGGGCGGGCGCGGCCGGCATGGTCGTGCTGATGGGGTGGGCCGTGACGTGGCTCTGCATCGCGATCGGCCTTGCGAGTGGAAGCGTCGAGGCGGCCAGCAACGCGCCGATGCCACTGGTGCTGCTGCCCTTCCTCTCCAGCGGTTTCGTGCCGACCAACTCGATGCCGAGCTGGCTGGGCTGGGTGGCCGACCACCAGCCGTTCACACCGATCATCAACACCCTGCGCGCGGCGTTGGACGGGCATGCGCCGGGATCCGACGTGTGGTGGGCGATCGGCTGGTGCCTGGTGCTGACGGTGCTCTGCTTCTGGTGGGCGACTCGTCTGTTCGGTCGGGTTCGGGCAGTCTGACCCCATGCTCACGATCAGCCAGCTGGCGACATATGCCGGGGTGAC
>JBQCDC010000414.1:0-2530 GCA_051961575.1 Marmoricola sp. | reverse complement strand
AGCGCACCAGCCTGACCGAGGAGGAGATCGGCGAGTACAGCGGGACCAAGAAGGAGATCCGCCCCGTCACCATCGCGACCTACCAGGTGCTCACCACCCGCCGGAAGGGCGTCTACAGCCACCTCGAGCTCCTGGACGCACGCGACTGGGGCCTGATCGTCTACGACGAGGTCCACCTGCTCCCGGCCCCGATCTTCCGCATGACCGCCGATCTTCAAGCGCGGCGACGCATCGGCCTGACCGCGACCCTGATCCGCGAGGACGGTCGCGAGGGCGACGTCTTCAGCCTGATCGGGCCCAAGCGGTTCGACGCGCCCTGGAAGGACATCGAGAGCCAGGGCTGGATCGCTCCGGCCGACTGCGTCGAGGTCCGAGTCACGCTGCCGCAGTCCGAGCGGCTGGCGTACGCGACCGCCGATCCCGAGGAGCGCTACCGCCTCGCGGCGTGCACCCCGGCCAAGTCCCGGGTGGCCGAGCAGCTCGTCGCGCAGCACGAGGGCGAGCAGACACTGGTGATCGGCCAGTACCTCGACCAGCTCGACGAGCTCGGTGAGCATCTCGGCGCACCTGTCATCAAGGGCACGACGCCGGTCAAGGAGCGCGAGGAGCTGTTCGAGAGCTTCCGGAGCGGCGACATCAACCTGCTCGTGGTCAGCAAGGTCGCCAACTTCTCCGTCGACCTGCCCGAGGCCACCGTGGCGATCCAGGTGTCGGGCTCCTTCGGCTCACGGCAGGAGGAGGCCCAACGACTCGGCCGCCTGCTCCGCCCGAAGACGGACGGCCGGACCGCCCGTTTCTACGCCATCGTCAGCAGGGACACCGTCGACGCCGACTTCGCCCAGAATCGGCAGCGCTTCCTGGCCGAGCAGGGCTACGCCTACCGGATCGTCGACTCGGAGGACCTTCCGAGCGCCTGAGCTACTGCGGTGCCACCGCCGAGAACGCGGCCGCGGCGCCATACAGCTTGTAGAGGGCGAACGAGCCCGCCTCGAACATGCTGCAACGGTCCTCGAAGAAGAGAGCCGCGCGGTTGGCACTCATCCCAGCGCCGTAGCCGAGCAGCTGGTCGCCGCTGCTGCCGTTGATCGGCATGGTCGCGAAGTGCTGGATGCGGTTGATCATGCCCAGCTTCTGATCAGCGTTCGCCTGGCGCCACCAATCGCACGTGAACAGGCTCAGCCTTCCGGGCGTGTAGACCGGAGTCGCGGTCAGCACCGGAGACCGCAAGGTGACGCTCAGGTCCTGGACCTCACCCCAGAGCGTGCTCAGCACATCCGTGGCACCAGCACAGAGACGTGGCGCCAATCCGGACGCACAGATCTCCGCCAGCTCCTGGCTCTGGCCGGCGCTCATCGCCGCACTCGTCTGCACCGGCGCTGCGGCGCCGCCGGGCTTGGGCGGCGTCGTGGACCACGGACAGATCGTGCTGTTGCCGTTCGGGTAGCCCGAAATGTCGAACCCGGCGAGGCACGCGACCAGCTCGGCCTCGTTGACCGGATCGCCGGTGCCGATGCTGAGGGCGGGATTGGTCCCGCCGGCGCAGTCAGGAAGCATCGCGGGCGAGGTCGTCACCGTCTTGCCCGGTGCCGCGCTGTTGCCCCACCAACAGTTGCCGGTGTTGCCGAGGAAGGCGTCCCACCAGAAGTCGGTGCCGTTCGGCCGGACCGCGCCCTGCGGGGACATACCCATCACGTTGTTGTGGATCAGGTTGTCGTACGACGTCGAGACGCCCAGCGGGTTGCACCCAGGGACCGGCGTACTGGATCCCACCGGCGGCGGACCACAGACGGTCGCATCCGGAACCGCAAAGAGCATCATGCCGCGACGCCAGTTGTCGTAGAAGTGGTTGCCGTAGACCTGGTTGGCGTTGCCACCGGCGAGCCAGAGCCCTGTGCCCACAGGCGATCCGACGAACGGTGCGACGTCGCTGTTGGTCGCGTAGACGTCGAAGTTGTTCGAGTAGAAGTTGTTGTACCGCACCACATTGCCGTGCTGCGGGAAGCCGGGATGGCCCGGCGCCGTGAACACGTCCGTGGTGTAGCCCAGCGCGTTGTCGTAGAAGTTGTTGTGCTGCACCAGCGTGCCGTGGCTGTCGGTTCCGGAGAACCCGCCGTCGTTGTGGTGGCTGTCGCAGTACTGCACGGTCTGGCTGAAGCGGTACGTCGGGTAGAACGGCAGATAGCGCTTGTCCGTCGAGTCGGCGCCGGCACCGGGATAGATGCCCGAGTCGCCGTTGCCGGCGGCATCGCAGTTCTCGATCATGCCGTGATCCTCGACGAAGGTCAGCACGCCGTATCCGCCGGCATAGAACGCCTTGAACCGGTCGAAGAGGTAGCCGTCCGTCTCCAGGATGTAGATGTCGTGCTCGCGCGCGTGCCGGAAGGTCATGTCCCGCATCACGAAGCCGTCCGCGCGGTCCACGAACAACCCGACATCCTTGGCGTGCCCGACCGCCGACGGACCGCCGTCACCAGCCTTGACGCTGCCGGCCTCGACGACCACATCGTCGGCGCTGACGCCCGAGCCCTCG
>JBQCDC010000413.1:0-11803 GCA_051961575.1 Marmoricola sp. | reverse complement strand
GCCCGACTGCGTCGTGCACACTGCGATGACCGACGACCGCCTCTTCGAGGCCATGGACGACCTCATCGACATCCTCGAGCAGGGCATCAACGTGGTCTCCAGCGGCCCGGTGCTGCTCGTCTACCCGTTCGGTCTCGGCCTCGACTCCTACGTCGACCGCATCAACGCCGCCGGCGCCAAGACCGGCGCGAGCCTGCACGTCAACGGCATCGACCCAGGCTGGGCCAACGACGTCCTCCCGCTCGCGCTGACCAGCCTCAGCCAGCGCATCGACGAGGTGCGGGTCATGGAGATCTGCAACTACTCGACCTACTACCAGCCCGTCGTCATGGGTGACATCTACGGGTTCGGCAAGCCGATGGACTTCCCGGCGATGCTTTGGCAGCCCGGCATCCTCACCACGGCCTGGGGTCCGGTCGTCCGCCAGATCGCCGCCGGTCTGGACCTCGAGCTCGACCCGGTGCTCGTCGAGAACGTCGAGAAGGTCGCGGCGGACTGGGACACCCCGTCCGTCAGCGGCGACATCGCGGCGGGCACGCTCGGTGCCGTCCGCTTCGGTGTGACCGGAACGGTCAACGGTGTCCCGCGTGTGGTGCTCGACCACATCACGCGAACCGATCCCAAGCAGGCGCCCGATTGGACGACGCCCGCCGAGGGTGATGGCTGCTACCGCGTCGAGGTCACTGGCGAACCGCAGATGCGACTCGAGTTCACCCACCACGGGGAGAACGGCGACCACAACGTCAGCGGCATGATCGTCACGGCCATGCGGCTGGTGAACAGCGTGCACGCCGTAGTCGATGCCGATCCGGGCCTTGTCACCGCCCTGGATCTTCCGCCGATCAGCGGGCGTGGTTTGGTATCCGGATGAACAACGACAGCGGCTACGTCTCGACCGGCTCGGGCGCATGGGCAGAACCTGGTGCCTACCCGGTGGCTCCGGGAGTCACACGTATTCCGCTGCCGCTCCCCATGGACGGCCTCCGGGCCGTCAACGTCTACGTCACCGAGACACCGACCGGGTTGGTCCTCATCGATGGTGGTTGGGCGATCCCCGAGTCGCGCACGCAGTTCGAGATCTCCATGAAGGAGGCCGGGTACGCCCTCAGCGACATCCGGCAGTTCCTGGTCACCCACATGCACCGCGACCACTACACCCAGGCCTACGTGCTGGGCCAGGAGCTCGGCGTCGACGTCAGCCTGGGCATGGGTGATCGCCGCACCCTGGAGTTCATGCACGACGAGTCGGTCAAGCAGGACCCGAACCTGACGCGACTGACGCTGGCGGGTGCTGCTGATCTCGCCGACAAGTGGCGCTCCTTCATGCCCGCCGAGCGGCCCGACATGTCGGACTACGGCCTGCCCGACATCTGGCTCGACCAGGACCTCACCATCGATCTGGGTCCGCGCCAACTCGAGGCGGTCTCGACACCGGGGCACACTCAGGGTCACTACGTCTTCGCCGACATCGAGGGCGGTCTGCTGTTCGCAGGCGACCATGTCCTGCCGACGATCACGCCCTCGATCGGCTTCGAGCCGGCGTGGGTCGAGCAGCCCCTGCGTGACTTCATGGAGTCGCTGCGCAAGGTGCGGTCGATGCCCGATCTGCAGGTGCTACCGGCCCACGGTCCTACCGGCATGAGCTCCCACCAGCGCGTCGACGAGCTGCTCGCGCACCACGACGAGCGGTTGGGGGACTGCAAGACCGCCGTCATCGGGGGCGCTTCGACGGCCTGGGAGGTCGCAGGCGAGCTGCCCTGGACCCGTCGCAACCGGACGCGCGACGAGCTGGGGCCGTTCGATGTGGTCCTCGCTGCCTTTGAGACGTTGGCGCACCTCGAGCTGTTGGCGCTGCGCGGTGACATCACGCGGACCGAGACCGAGGGCGTCGCGCACTTCGCGTAGAGTCTTTGAAGTTACGACAGGGGAGCGCCCGCTGGCGCTGAGAGTGCAGAAGGACCGTCTGCAGACCCTCGAACCTGATCCGGTTGGTACCGGCGTAGGAAGTCGAAGGAGACGCGGAATGCGTGTATCGAAAACCCCTCTGATCGCTGCGGCGGCGCTCGTCGCTGTCGCGGGATCGCTGACGGCCTGTGGGTCCTCCACCACCAACAGCGCTCGTCAGAAGGAAGTCATCGTCGAGGTCCACGACGCCTGGTCGATGCCCCAGAGCGTGCTGAACGAGTTCACGAAGAAGACCGGCTACAAGGTCAAGATCGTCACGCACGACGGCGTCGCGCAGCTGGCCGACACCGTGGCGCTCAACGCCGGCTCGCCCGACGGAGACGTGGTCTACGGGCTCGACAACTCGTACGCGAGCCGTGCGACCGGCGCCAACGCGATTGCGACGTACACCCCGGCCGACCAGCCGGCGGAGTCCAAGAAGTACGCCCTGCCGGGCGCAGCCGGCAAGCAGTTGACGGCCACCGACTACGGCGACGTGTGCGTCAACGCCGACGACAGCTGGTTCGCGGCGCACCACCTGGCCGCTCCGAAGACGTTCGACGACCTGCTCAAACCGCAATACAAGAACATGCTCGCGATTCCGGCGGCGTCGTCCTCGTCGACGGGTCTCGCCTGGCTCGTCGGCACCATCTCGGCCAAGGGCACCGGGTGGCAGAACTACTGGAAGGCGCTGCTGAAGAACGGCGCCAAGGTCGACGCCGGGTGGACCCAGGCCTACGAGGGCGACTTCACTGGTGGTGGCGGCAAAGGCACCTATCCCTTGGTGATCTCGTACTCGACCTCGCCGCCGTACACGATCCCCACAGGCAAGACGAAGCCCACGACGAGTGCGCTCCTGAACACCTGCTTCCGCCAGGTCGAGTACGTGGGCGTGCTGGCCGGCGCGGCGAACGAGCCGGGCGCCAAGGCCTTCGTCGACTTCATGGTGGGCAACGAGATCCAGAAGGCGCTCCCCGAGAACATGTATATGGATCCGGTGAACACCGCCGTGTCCGTGCCGGCGTTGTGGCAGCGGTGGGCGCCACTGTCGAAGAACCCGTGGCCGATGTCGCAGGCCACGATCGCGGCCCAGCGCGACAGCTGGGTCAGCCAGTGGCGTGAGATCGTCCGCGGCGGATAGAGCCCTCGGAAGAGGCACCGCGATCGGGGCCGTGGCGGCAGTCCCGATCGCGTTCCTCGCCGTCTTCTTCCTCTATCCGGTCGTTGCGCTGCTCTGGCGTGGGCTGGCGCCTCATGGTCATCTCGGGCTCGGCGATCTGTGGGATGTCTGGGCGAGCTCGGGCACCGGGCAGGTCGTCTGGTTCACGGTCTGGTCGGCCGGGCTGGCGACGCTCGTGGCCGTGGTCATCGGGCTGCCGGTCGCGCACGTGCTCTATCGGCTCTCGTTCCCCGGTCGGGACCTGCTGCGCGGGATCGTGACGCTGCCGTTCGTGCTGCCCACCGTGGTCGTCGGTCTCGCGTTCACGCAACTCTTCGGCGGCAACGGCTGGCTGTCCTGGTTGGGGCTGAACGGGACCGGCACCGCCATCGTCATCGGGCTGGTCTATTTCAATGTGGGCGTCGTCGTCCGCACCGTCGGGCGGTTCTGGCAGGACCTCGATCCCCGGCTCGCGCAGGCCGCGGCAGCGCTCGGTGCTTCGCCGGTGAGGGTCTGGTTCACCGTCACGCTCCGCTCGCTGCTGCCTGCGATCGCGGCGGCCGCCAGCGTCGTCTTCCTCTTCTGCGCCACCGCCTTCGGGGTCGTCCTCATGATGGGCGGGCTGCGCTACTCCAACCTGGAGACCGAGATCTACTACCTGACCACCCAGCAGTTCGACCTCCCTTCGGCGACGGCGCTTTCGGTGCTGCAGTTGGTGGCCATCGTGGTGCTGTTGCTGCTGGTGGGGCGCATCCGGCCGTCGCGGCTCAACCGCGTTGCTACGGCCCCTCGGAAGCCTCGGGCGCGGGATGCGGGCTCATTGGTGGTCACGGCTCTCGTGATCGGTGCGGTGTTGGTTCCTCTGGTGTCGCTCGCGACTGCGTCGCGTCGCCGCGACGGCGGGTGGTCACTGCACTACTTCCGAGCCCTCACCACCGACGGACCTGAGCCGGGCGGAGGGTCCGCGCTGTTGATCTCGCCGATGGCGGCGCTCGGGAACTCGCTGCAGAACGCGTTGGTCGCCACGAGCCTCGCGCTCGTGATGGGACTGCTGGTCTCGTATCTGGTCACGCGGTCGCAGCGGCGCTCCCGCTGGACTCCGGTGACGAAGGCGCTCGACGGCATCTTCATGCTTCCGCTGGGAGTTTCGGCCGTCACGCTCGGCTTCGGGTTCCTCATTACGCTCAATCGCGCGCCGCTCAACCTCCGTGGCTCGTTCTGGCTGATCCCGATCGCGCAGGCGCTCGTCGCACTGCCGCTCGTGGTCCGTCCGGGGGTGCCGATCTGGCGATCGGTTGACGACCGGCAGCGGCAGGCTGCCGCCACGCTGGGTGCGAACCCACTCCGGGTCCTGTGGTCCGTCGATTTCGCCGCGGTCGGCCGCGCGACCCTCACGGCGGCGGGCTTCGCGCTGGCCGTCTCGATGGGGGAGTTCGGTGCGACCAGCTTCCTCGCCCGTGACGACGCACCCACGCTGCCCGTGGTGATCTACAAACTGCTCTCGCACCCGGGCTCGGACAACTTCGGCATGGCGGTCGCGGCTGCCACGATCCTGGCTCTGGTGTCCGCGGGCCTGATGATCGCCTTCGAGCGGATCGGCGAGCGATCGGGAGGTGCGTGGTGACGGGGTTGGCGGTGCGGGATCTGACCGTTCGCTACGGCAGCGCGGTCGGTGCGGAGGACGTCAACCTCGACGTGCCGAAGGGTCGGATCGTGGCGCTCCTCGGGCCATCGGGCAGCGGCAAGTCGACCCTTCTGCGCGCGATCGCCGGCATCGAGCCCATCGCCGCCGGCTCGATCGCCTTCGCTGGTGAGGACCTCGCCCACGTGCCCGTTCATCGCCGGCGCTTCGCGCTCATGTTCCAGGACGGGCAGTTGTTCGAGAATCGAACGGTCGCGCGCAACGTCGGATACGGGTTGAGGCTGCGGCGGATGTCAGCGGCCGATCGCGCCCATCGCGTGGCGGAGCTGCTCGACCTCGTGGGTCTGGAGTCCATGGCGCAGCGCATGCCCGACACGCTCTCCGGCGGCCAGCGGCAGCGGATCGCGCTGGCGCGGGCGTTGGCGGTCAGTCCCCGAGTGCTTCTCCTTGACGAGCCGCTCAGCTCACTGGACCGCAGCCACCGCGAGGAGCTGGCCGCGCAGCTGCGCGAGATCCTGACCGTGGCTGGAACCGCGACGCTCCTGGTCACGCACGACCACGAGGAGGCCTTCGCGATCGCCGACGACCTCGTCGTGATGCGCGAGGGGCGAGTCGTCCAGAGCGGACCGATCGGCGAGGTGTGGCGGCATCCAGCCGACGCATGGGTCGCGCGGTTCCTCGGGTACCCGACGGTGCTGACCGGAGAGTCCGCGCAGGTTCTGATCCGCGCCCTGCCTGAGGGCGTTGGGGGCGATTGGCAGGCCGTCGCCCTTCGCCGCTCGGCGCTCCAGGCTCATCGTGGGTCGAGCACCGCACTCGTCGGTGTGGTGCTCAGTGCGCGCGCCGCGACCGACGTTCTGCGCCTCTCCGTGGAGGTCGCTGGGATCGGGCTCGTGCCCGCCGTCGCGCCCTCAGATCTGGCACTCGCGGTCGGCGAGAGCGTGTCGCTGACACCGTCCTTGGACCGCATGGCGGGCCTTTCCTGACAAATTACAACGTTGTGATTTGTCAACACGACACGCCGATGAATCCAAAAAAAGTTGTGAAAAGTGTTGCCTTTTGTGACTAGTGGGAAATAGCGTGACGAAGGCCCGAGCCATTGGGGATGTGGCTCGGGCCCTCAAATCGGCCCACCGAAAGGCGTGACCAGTGCGAATCAAGATGCGAAGCGGAGCGGCAGCAGCTGCCGTCCTCGCCACCGTCGTGACATCCACGGTCGCGGCCCAGGCGGCGACGAGCGGGCACCACCCGTATCCGTCCCAGCAGCAGGTGGATCACGCTCGAGCGCAGGTCCAGACCAAGCTCAAGAGCGTCAAGGCGATCGAGCAGGCCCTGGCCAAGGCTCAGGCCGCCGCGCAGGCCGCCAACACCAAGGCCGAGATCGCGGCCGAGCAGTACAACGGCGCCATGTGGAAGCTGGGCCTCGCCCAGGACGCGAGCCGCAGGGCGACCGCAGCCGCCAAGGTGGCCCAGAAGCGGGTGGCCGACCAGCGCGACAACATCGGTCGCCTCGCCGCACAGAGCTACCAGAACAGCACCGACTTCACGAGCCTCAACGCGGTACTCGGCGGCGCGACTCCGACCGAGATGCTGCAGCGCTCGGGCGTCGTGCAGATGGCGAACGCGCCGATGCAGGCCGCGTTCAAGGAGTTCCAGACCCTGAGTGACGCGGCCAAGGTCGCGCAGACCAAGGCACAGCAGGCCGAGGTAGCGCAGCAGGCGCTGGCCAACCAGGCCGCCGCGGCCAAGAACGCTGCCGCCAGCGCAGCCGCTGCGGCTCAGCAGACCGAGCAGTCGGTGAGCACGCAGCGCAACGCACTCCTCACGCAGCTGGCGCACTACGAGCACGTGTCGGTGGTCCTCGCCAGGCAGCGTCAGAACGCCCTCGAGGCGATCGCTCGCGAGCGCGCGGCGGCTCGGGCCCGGGCTGAAGCCATCGCTCGCGCCCGGCAGGAGGCGGCCTCGCATGGTTCGGGTGGCGGCGGTTCGTACGTCCCGCCGGGCAACGTGCGCGGCATCCAGCGCGTGATCGCCTTCGCCCGCGCCCAGCTCGGCAAGCCCTACGTGTGGGCCGGCGCCGGACCGGACGTCTGGGACTGCTCGGGCCTCACGATGATGGCCTTCCGCCAGATCGGCATCTACCTTCCGCACTACGCGGCGTCTCAGTACACGATGGGCACCCCGGTTCCCGTGAGCCAGGCCCAGCCCGGCGACCTCCTCTTCTGGACGTCGGACGGCAGCATTGCCGGCATCCACCACGTCGCGCTCTACATCGGCAACGGCACGTTCATCGAGGCGCCGCACACGGGCGCGAATGTCCGCTACGACACGCTTTATGGCTTGGATGGGTATCCCGACTTCGCCGCTCGGATGTGACGCCCGCTAGCGTTCAGGTGTGCTGAATCGGCTGCGGATTCCTGGGCTTGGCGGGTGGAGCGACGACCCGCTGTGGGGTCACTTCTACGACTGGACGGTCGAGCACCCGCGAGCCGGCGGAGCGATCTGGCGGCTGGGGATCGGGAGCGATCTGAATCGCCTGTACGAGGCGGCGGCCGAGATCGGCACGCTGCCCGCGGGATCCACCGTTCTCGACGTGCCCTGTGGGGGCGGGGTGGCGCTGCGCGGGTTGAGGCCCGGTCAGGGCGTGCGGTACATCGCCGCTGACATCTCCGAGCTCATGCTGCGGCGCACCCTCGACGCGGCCAAGGAGCGCCGCCTCGAGGATCAGGTCGAGTCGGCGATCACCGACGTGCACCAGATGCAGTTCGCCGATGGCGAGTTCGACATGGTGGTCAGCTTCACCGGTCTGCACTGCTTCCCCGACCCACATCGCGCGCTGTTGGAGATGGGACGGGTGACCAAACCCGGTGGCATCCTGACCGGCAGCACGCTGATCAAGGACAACCTCCTGTCGCGACCGCTCCTGGCCGTCGGTCAGACCGCGGGTCTGCTTGGTCCCGGCGTCTACGAGCGCGAGATCCACGCCTGGGCCGCCGAGGCGGGCTACGGCGACATCACGGTCGAGGTGTCGGGCTTCATGGCCTACTTCCGCGCCGTGCGGGCCTAGTCGCCTACTCGTACTGCGGCGGGGTGGCCTCGGCAGCCTGCTGTTCGCGAGCCCAGCGCGGCAGGATGAAGATTCCATGACCCTCGACGGTCACGTTGCCCTCGGCGTCGCGCATCTCGCCCTTCACATGCGTCTTCACGCCCTCGACGCTGTCGATCCAGGCCTCGGCCGAGCACTTGCCCAGCGGCGTTCCGCGTCGGTACCTCAGGGTCAGTGTTCCGGTCATTCCCGGGTGCCCACCGTCCGCCGCGGCCTCCCCGAAGACCTGGTCGAGGATCAGGGCGGTGATGCCCCCGTGAACGAGCGTGGGCGGGCCCTCGAAGAGACCGTTCAGCTCGAACGTGCTCCACGCACGTCCGTCGCCACTGCGCTCGATGTGCAGTGGGACTGCGTGCGGGTTGCGCAGGCCGACCACCGCGTTGCCGTGCCCGCGCACCTGGCCGTTCTGGGTAATGGCGACACCGAACGGTCCGTCGATCTGGCTGGCGCGGAGCCGTGCGGTCAGGTTGTCGATCTCGGCCGTGATCGCCTCGGCCTCGGCAGCGTCGACCGTGGTGCGCAGGGTCGCGTCGTTGAGCTCGCGCACGCTCTGGGTGAGTCCGCCGAGCACCCGCTGTTCCTCGGCGATCTCCTCGGGCGTCATCGTGACGATGTCGTATTTGAACGGCGCTGCCATGGCTCCCAGACTAGAACACGTTTCAGAAATGAATGGAGTACCCCGTGTCGGGCTCGAACCGACGACCCGCGGATTAAAAGTCCGCTGCTCTAACCAGCTGAGCTAACGGGGCGGTGTAATTCTGCCGTACGCCAACGCCGCGCCGGACAGATGTCCGACGCGGCGTTGGCGTTGTGGTGATTCCGCGCTACTTGCGCGCCGCGTCGGCTTCCTCGCGGTACTTCGCGATGAGGGCGCTGAACTGCAACGGACGCACGTCGTCGGGGCGGACGACCACCTTGGTGCCGTTGGCTCGGATGACCTCGGTGCGCCACGTGCGCGACGTGGGGTCGGGGCCGACCGCGATGTTGGTGTCGGGGTCGAGGAGGTTGAACCGCTCCACGTGGCCGCCCTGCGAGAACTCGAGGACTCCGTGACCGATGGCGATGATCCGAGGACTCCACGCCATCAGCGACCACCAGAGCGCTCCGGTGAGCACCACGAGACACCCAGCGGTGACCGAAGGCGCGATGCCGGGGTTCTGGATCGCCCAGAACACCGCGACCACCGAGAGCACCGCTGCCGCGATGAAGGCGGCGCCGAACAGGTAGCGACGACCGTTACCGGGTCGGTACTCGACGCGCTCGACGTCCTCCGCGCCCGTCTCCGTCGCTGCCTCACTCGCGATCATGCGAGCAGCTGCACGAGTCGCGGTGGTGGACTCGATCGGCGCCGGCGCGGCTTCGGCAGGTTCCTCAACCGGGGGGAAGAACGACGTGGGTGCCTCGTCCCAGATGTCCGGCTCGGGAGCAGGCTCGGGCACGAACTCGGGGATGTGCGACGACGTCGGCAGAGGCTCGACAACCGGCTCGGGAGCCGCAGTCTGTTCTGGTTCGGCGACCGGCTCTTCTGGTTCGGCAACCGGCTCAGGTGTCGGTGCTCGGTGTGACGCGGGTGGTTCGGCTAGGGCAACCGCAGGGTCGGGGTCATCGGAGTCGTCCCCACCGCGGTCACCACCTCCAGACGTCCTAGTGCTGGACTCGGGCGAAGGCTCAGCGCCGGCAGGTGCCTGACCGGTGGCCTCAGCGGCCGTGGCCGGGCTGACAGCGCTAGTGTGCGGCGCTGCTGCGGCTGCTGGGAGCGAAGCGTTCTTGCGCGCGAGGATCTCCGAGAGCGACTCGCCCAACTCCAGGGCGCGCTCGATCTCCTCCGGCGTGAGGTCGCTGACCGTCAGGGCGGCCGGCGCGGCGACGGGTGCCGCGACCGGTGCGGGCTCAGGCTCCGGCTCAGCGACAGCAGGCGCTGGCTCAGGCTCGACGGCGGCGGGCGCGGGCTCAGGCTCCGGCTCCGGCTCCACGGCGGCAGGTGCGGCCTCGGGCTTGGGCTCAGCAGCCGGTGCAGTCTCGGGCTCGGGTTCGGCGGCGGCCGCGGGAACCTCGACGGCGGGAACGTCCTCGGCCGGTGCGGCGGCGTCCTCAGCCGGTGCGGCCACGGGCTCGGAGACGTGTGCCGCGTGAGCCTCGTGGGCGGGCATGCCCTCGTCGGTCGCGGCCTCCTCAGCGGCGGCATCCTCAGGGGTGCTCTCGACGGGGTGGATCTCGGGAGCGCCGTGGGACTCGGGCGCCTCGGTCGGCTTGCCGCTCTCGAAGCCAGGAAGCGTGGGCTCCTCGTGCTCGGCGGAGGTGGTGTCGTCGAACTGCGGCTCGACGGGAGCGGCAGCATCAGCGGCGGCGGCCTCGGCGGCGGCGGCCTCGGCGGCCGCAGCCTTGGACCTGCGGCCGCGGCGCTTGGGCTTGACCTCGGGCTCGGGCTCGGGCTCCGGCTCGGCCTGGGCAGACTCCTCCGCCGGTGCCTCCTCGGTCTTGGCCTCGTCCTCGGTCTTGGTCTCGTCGGCCGGAGCGGGCTCCTCGGCGGGTGCCGACTCTTCGGCCTTCGCCTCGGGCTCGGCCGGCTCCTCAGCCTTCGGCTCGCCTCCGTCGAGCGGCCATCCGATGGACTCGAGGTGTGCGTCGGTCCAGCCAGCGCCCTTGAGGTCAGCCGTCGTCCAACCTTCGGCGGCCAGCTCGGCTGCCGTCCAGACGTGGTCTTCGGGACGCTCGTTCGTGGTGGATTCTTCGCTCACAGCCTGCTCCTCGTGCGTCGCGCGATCGGTGGATTCCTCGGACGCAGCAGGTGCTGGCTCGTCCGCAGGCTCCATTGTTCCGGTCGCCTCGTGCTCGAGGTCAACGGGTCCATCAAATTGTTCGTGCGTGGTGACGCCACGGCGACGCCTCAGACCGCGCGATCGTGACGTGGTGCGCCGCGCCGCTGCGGCGTCCTCATCGGAGTCGGGTTCGCTCCACAGGTCATCGACCGGTGCGGTCGGCAGGTCTTCGGCTCCGGAGGTCGCGACCGGCTCGGCCGCGGCAGGCTCAGGGGCAACGGGTGCGGTCGCCTCGGGCTCGGCCGTGACCGCCGGCAACTCGCCGGTCGGTGCGTCCTCGACAGGATGGGGGCGAAGCTCCTCGGGCACCTCGAGACCCTGGGCGGCGACGTAGTCCGCCAGGTTCTCGACCGGCGTGCGACCGGGCTCGGTCGTCTCGGGCTCAGGGCTCGTGTGCTTGTGGCGCCGCAAGTGGAACAGGCCGCGGCGACCCGCGTCTGCGCTCGATGGGTCCATCTCGTCTCCGGTCTCCCGCGGATGATCGGTGGATGTACCCGAATGTACGGGCTGCGCGGCGCTTGGCCCAGCCCAATCAGCGGTTTGGAGCTCGTCGAAGGACCACTCGTCGGTGATGTCATCGCCGAGGGCGGGTTGGAACTTGACCGGGGTGGAGAGCGTGCGCGGGGTGCCCAGAACCCGCGCGGCTTCCTCGGCCTCTTGGCGCTTCGCGGCCACTTCGGCAGCCGCGCGCCTGACCTCGGCGACCGCGGTGTGGAGGTTCTTGTCCGCAGCGGCCTTCGCCTCGGCCTCGGCGGCCTCGGCGCGCGCCTCGGCGGCCTCGCGCGCGGCCGTGGCTGCCTTGAGGCGGGCCGCGGCGGCAGCAACGATCTGGTCGGCAGCATGCATCGCGGCTACTCGGGTCGCCTCCGCGGCGGCTTCGGCCTGGGCGATGCGCTCCTCGGCGGCCCTCAGCTTCGCCTCGGAGGTCTGGCGGGCCTCCTCGAGCTCTGCCTCGATGGCTTGGCGGTCCTCGGCATAACGGGCTTCCGCCTCGCGTCGCGCTTCGGCTGCTGCCGCTTCGGCGAGCTCCCGCGCCCGGACCGCTTCCTCCTCGTCATGGGTGTGAGCCTTCGCGGCCTCCCCTTGGAGGCGGGCTTGCGCCTCCGCAGCCGCAATTTCGGCCTCGGCCTGCA
>JBQCDC010000412.1:0-4007 GCA_051961575.1 Marmoricola sp. | reverse complement strand
ACCTGGCCCGCCAGTCCGGCCGCCAGGCACGGGAACTCCGAGGAGTACTGGTTCAGCAGCGCCAGTTGAGGGGCGCTCACGTTCGCCAGGTCCGTGATGTTCTGTCCGTTGGCGTCCAGGAACGACGTCGAGGTGTTGGAGAACGCAGCCGTCTGCTGCAGCAATGCGTGCAGCGCAGCCTGCTGGCTCTTCAACGTGTTGCCGGTCTTCACCGTGTTGCGCAGCGTGTCGGCGAGCTGCGGAGCGACGTCGGCGTACGTCCCGCTGACCGTCGAGAGCTTCTTCAGGTCCTCGACGAGACCAGGCACCTGCGGGTTGAACTTGGTGAGGTAGCTGTTGATCGAGGTGAGCGTCTGACCCAGCTTCGCCCCACGGCCGTCGAGCGCGTCCGCAAGAGCACTCAGCGTGTAGTTGAGCTGCGCCGGCTCGATCGCCGTCAGGAGCGGGTAGAGGTCGTTGAGAACCTTCTCGAGCTCGATCGGCAAACGCGTCTGCGTGATCCGATCTCCCGCGACCAAGTGCTGTGCCGACGGGTTGTCCGGGATGTTGAGCTCGACGTACTTCTCGCCGAACAGGGTCTTCGGGAGGATCGTCGCGGTGACGTTCGCCGGGATGTTCTTCATCTGGTCCGGGTAGATGCTCACCGTGAGCAGCGCGCCACTGCCACCCGGGTTCGCGAGCACCTTGGTGACCTCGCCGACGATGACGCCGCGCTCCTTGACGTCCGCGCGGTCGGGGAGCTGCAGGCCGCTGGCGTCGGTCGGAAGCGACACGTTGTCGAAGGACGTGAACGCCTGGTTGAAGACCTGGACGACCAGCCAGACGCCCGCCACCATCAGGGCGATGAACAGGATGCCCAGGGTGCGGATGCGCAGCTTGGAGTAAGTACGGATGCTCATCCAGCCAACCTCACGGTGGTGCTGGAGCCCCAGATCGCCATGCTCAGGAACAGGTCGATCACGTTGATGGCGACGATCGAGGTCCGGACGGCCCTACCCACGGCCACACCCACACCGGCGGGACCGCCGCTCGCGTTGTAGCCGTGGTAGCAGTGGATCAGGATGACGACGACGGCGAAGACGAGCACCTTGCCGAAGGACCAGAGCACGTCCCCGGGTGGGAGGAACTGGTTGAAGTAATGGTCATAGGCACCCGTGCTCTGGTGGAAGGCCAGGGTCACGATCGTCCGCGTCGCGAAGTACGAGGACAGCAGCCCGATCACGTAGAGCGGCACGATCGCGATGAGGCCGGCCACGATGCGCGACGCCACCAGGAAGGGCATCGACGGGATCGCCATCACCTCGAGCGCGTCGATCTCCTCCGAGATCCGCATGGCACCCAGTTGAGCGGTGAAACCACATCCGACGGTCGCAGCGAGCGCGATGCCGGCGATGAGGGGCGAGATCTCGCGCGTGTTGAAGTAGGCGGAGACGAAGCCCGCATAGGTCGCGGTTCCGATCTGGTCCAGCGCCGCATAGCCCTGGATGCCGACCTCGGTACCGGTGAAGAACGCCATCACGGCGATCACGCCGACGGTGCCGCCGATCACGGCCAGGGCGCCACTGCCGAGTGCGACCTCCGCCAGCAGTCGCAGGACTTCCTTCTTGTAGCGGATGACCGTGCGCGGAGTCGCCGCAAGGGCGGACAGGTAGAACGCGAGCTCCTCGCCGAGCACGTCGAGGGACGCGAGCGGGCGCTGGTACAAAGCCTTCATGTTCGCCATGCGTCAGCCCGTCTTCGCCGGTACGAGCTGGAGGTAGATGGCGCTCATGATGAAGTTCACCATGAAGAGCAGCATGAACGAGATCACGACAGACTCGTTCACGGCGTCGCCCACGCCCTTCGGGCCACCACCCGCGCGCATGCCCTTGTAGGCGGCCACGATCGCGGCGATCATCCCGAAGACGAGCGCCTTGGCCATGCCCTGCCAGAGGTCCGGTAGCTGAGCGAGCGCGGTGAAGCTCGATATGTACGCGCCGGGTGTTCCGTGTTGAAGAACGACGTTGAAGAAGTAGCCACCGATAACACCGACAACACTCACCAAGCCATTGAGGAAGACGGCGACCATCATCGCGGCGAGAACACGCGGGACGACCAGGCGCTGGATCGGGTCGATACCGAGCACCATCATCGCGTCGAGCTCTTCGCGGATCTTGCGAGCACCGAGGTCGGCGGCGATAGCCGAGCCGCCCGCGCCCGCGATCAGCAATGCGGTCGCGATCGGCCCCGCCTCGCGCACAACGGCGAGCACCGATGCGGAACCGGTGAACGACTGCGCACCGAACTGCTTGATCAGCCCGCCCACCTCGAGCGCGATGACCGCGCCGAAGGGGATGGCGACGAGCGCCGTCGGAATGATCGTGACCGATGCGATGAACCACGCCTGCTGGATGAACTCGCGCGTTTGGAAAGGACGCTTGAAGAGCGCACGCGCCACGTCCAGACCAAAGGCGAAAAGCGTGCCCGCTGTGCCGATGGGGCGCAGGATCCGGGCTGTTGCCGTGGAGGCCATGTAGTTACTTCGGCGCCGGGGTCAGGCGGACGTCGGCGGCTGCGGCGGCGCGGGAGGCGTCGGCACCGAAGCCGTCGCGGCCTCGGGGGCCTCGGGGGCCTCGGGGGCCTCGACCGGCTCAGGCGCGGCCACGTGCTGGGGCTCGCGGGCAGCTTGCGATGCGCCCGAGCCGTGCTCCGCCTCCTTGGTGAAGGAGCCTGGTGGTGGCGTGATGCCGTTCTGGCGGCACCACTCACCTGCCGGACGCTGGCGCTTGCGCGGGATGCCGTTGGACGGCTCGAGCTGAAGCGGGATCGGCGGCAACGGCGGCAGCTCGAGGCCCTCCTCGGCGGCGAGCTGGTCGGCGTCCTTCTCCTCCGACATACCGATCGGACCGACGGTCTGCGCGTTGAGGAACTGGCGCACCACCGGCTCGTCCGAGGACAGCAACTGCTCGCGCGGGCCGTACATGGCGAGGTGCTTGTGGTACAGCAAGCCGATCTGGTCGGGCACCACACGGACGCTGTGGATGTCGTGGGTCACGATGAGGAACGTGGCGTCGATCTGGGCGTTCAGGTCGACGAAGAGCTGGTTGATGAACGAGGTACGCACCGGGTCCAGACCGGAGTCGGGCTCGTCGATGAGGAGGATCTCGGGGTCGAGCACGAGGGCACGAGCCAGGCCGGCGCGCTTGCGCATACCGCCGGAGATCTCACCGGGGAGCTTGAACTCGGCGCCGAGGAGACCGACGAGGTCCATCTTCTCCATGACGATGTTGCGGATCTCCGACTCCGACTTCTTGGTGTGCTCACGCAGCGGGAAGGCGACGTTGTCGAAGAGGTTCATGGACCCGAACATGGCGCCGTCCTGGAACAGCACACCGAAGAGCTTGCGGATCTCGTAGAGGTCCTTCTCGGGGCAGGAGACGATGTCGACGCCCTCGATCTCGATGGAGCCCTGCTCGGGCTTGATGAGGCCGATGAGGGCCTTGAGGAAGACCGACTTACCAGTACCCGACGGGCCCAGCATGACCGAGATCTCGCCGGCCGGAAGAGTGAGGGAGACGTCGCCCCAGATCAGCTGCTTACCGAAACTCTTGGTCAAGTTCTGGACCTTGACGTCGACGCCCATCGATGCTCCTCAGTTCGTTCGGCACGCACTACGCATTACGCAGAAGTTGCTGCTGGGTAACAACGAACTGCGCACGCGCAAAGTTACGCGAATCACACGCCTACGGGTAGACCGTCTCATAGGAACCGGTGACAACGCTGCATCTCGGGTTTGGGCATGTGCACAAGCCATCCGCACAGGAAAAACACAACAGCGGCCGCCCCGACAAAGTCGGAACGGCCGCTGTGATGAAGCCAGGCCCAGAGGGCCTCAGATCACTTGAGCGAGACGGTGGCGCCGGCGCCCTCGAGGGCTTCCTTCGCCTTCTCGGCAGCGTCCTTGGCAACCTTCTCGAGGATCGCCTTCGGAGCGGCCTCAACGAGGTCCTTGGCCTCCTTCAGGCCGA
>JBQCDC010000411.1:0-14315 GCA_051961575.1 Marmoricola sp. | reverse complement strand
CGTCTCAGCGAGCATGGCATCCGTGCCGGACTGCGCAACGACTTCTCCGGCCATGCACGCTTCCTTCAGGCCCGGGCCTAGCCATGTCCGAATCAGTCGCCGTCGTCGTCGTCACCTACAACCGGGCCGACATGCTGCCCGGGCTCCTGGAAGGGCTCGCACAGCAGACGCGACCCGCCGACGCCGTCTACGTGGTGGACAACGCCAGCACCGACCACACCGCGGAGATCCTGTTGGCGCGACAGGGCCTGCCACTCGAGGTCATCACCACAGGCGAGAACCTCGGCGGCGCGGGAGGCTTCCACCTCGGCCTCCGCACGGCGTGGGAGGCCGGCCACGATCGGTTCCTGCTCATCGACGACGACGTAGTGCCGGCGCCGGAGTTCCTCGCGGTGATGCTCGCCCATCCGGGACCATGCCAGATGGCGGTTCGCGAGGACCTGCAGGGACGCTTGGTCGAGAAGGCGGCGATCCGATTCGATCTCGACAACCCGCTGGCCATCCGACCCAAGACGGCCAGCGTCGACTCGACCTACGCCGACCGCAGGGCCTTGCCGGCCGAGGTGGCCGTGGAAGCGGTCGCGTTCGAGGGCTTCCTGGTGCGCCGCGAGGTGATCGACACCGTCGGTCTTCCGGACCCGTCCTTCTTCATCTTCTACGACGACGTCGACTTCGCGATCCGCGCGCAGCGGGCCGGATTCCCGATCGTCTGCCTGCGTGACGCGGTGCTGGTCCGCCAGCTCGACTTCGACCAACAGCACGCACTCGACGGCTGGAAGGGGTTCTACATGTATCGGAACCTCTTCGTCGTGCACTTCCGATACGGCGGCAACCTCGCCGTGCGCATGAAGCCTTGGCTGATCATGCTCGCTGTGGTCCTGCTCTCACCGTTGAGGGGCGGACTCGGCGAGGCCCGCAATGTGACGAAGGCCCTGGTCTCCGCTCGCCGGATGAAGGACCTAGCGCCGCAGGCGGCGCCCGGTGCCCTGCGTCACGGGCCGTCGTGGAGCGCCGAAACGGGCCCGACGGGCGTTCCCGACTAGACTCTCGCCCGGGCGTGGCCCCTGCTGACCAGGGTCTGCCGCGCGTTCCACATCGTTTCCAGCCAGAGGAGCAGTCGTTGCGGATCACGGTCGTCGGTCTAGGAAAGATCGGCCTTCCACTCGCAGTGCAGTTCGCCCGGTCCGGTCAGGAGGTGATCGGAGCCGACGTCTCCTCGAAGGTCGTCGAGCTCGTCAACGCCGGTACCGAGCCCTTCCCGGGTGAGGCGCATCTCCAGGAGTACCTCGCCGAGGCGGTTGCCGCCGGCACCCTGAGCGCCACCACCGACACGGCCGACGCCGTCTCGAGGTCCGACGCGGTCGTCGTGGTCGTGCCGCTGTTCGTCGACGACGAAGCGCGCCCCGACTTCGGCTGGATGGACTCGGCCACCGAGGACATCGCGCGTGGTCTGCGGGCGGAGAACAAGACGCTGGTCATCTACGAGACCACGCTGCCGGTCGGCACCACCCGCACCCGCTGGAAGCCGAAGCTCGAGGAGCTCTCGGGCCTGAGCGAGGGCACCGACTTCAACCTGGTGTTCTCGCCGGAGCGCGTGCTGACCGGCCGCGTCTTCGAGGACCTGCGCAAGTACCCCAAGCTCGTCGGCGGCCTCGACGCCGAGGGCGCGGCGAAGGCGACCAAGTTCTACGAGACCGTGCTCCAGTTCGACGAGCGCCCGGACCTCGAGCGCGGCAACGGCGTGTGGGACCTCGGATCCGCGGAGGCCGCTGAGATGGCCAAGCTCGCCGAGACCACCTACCGCGACGTGAACATCGGACTCGCCAACCAGTTCGGCAAGTTCGCCGCCGCGAACGGCATCGACGTCTATCAGGTGATCGACGCCAGCAACTCGCAGCCGTACAGCCACATCCACCGTCCGGGCATCGCCGTCGGAGGACACTGCATCCCCGTCTACCCGCGCCTCTATCTCTGGACGGACCCGGACGCGACCGTGGTGCGCGCCGCCCGTCAGGCCAACGCGGACATGCCCTCTTACACCGTGGGTCTCGCGGCGGGAGCCGCCGGCGGCTCGCTCGCGGGCAGGAAGGTGGCTGTGCTGGGCGCGTCCTACCGCGGCGCGGTCAAGGAGACCGCGTTCTCGGGCGTCTTCGCCACCGTCGACGCGCTGCGTGAGGCCGGTGCCGAGGTCGCAGTCAACGACCCGATGTACACCGATGAGGAGCTCGGCAAGTTCGGCTGGGACGCGTACCACTTCGGCGAGCCCGTCGACGTCGTGATCGTCCAGGCCGACCACGCCGAGTACAAGGGCGTCACCGCCGCAGACCTGCCCGGTGTGACCGTGTTCGTGGACGGTCGCGGCATCGCCGACCCGGCCAACCTCGCCGGCGTCACGTACCTGCGGGTCGGCGACGGCTCGAAGGTTCACTGATGGCAGTTCGCATCGTCGACTCGGCGGACGTCGCCGAGAGTGCCCAGATCGGCGACGGCTCCAGCATCTGGCACCTCGCGCAGGTCCGCGAAGATGCCGTGTTGGGGGAGAACTGCATCGTCGGTCGCGGCGCGTACGTCGGCACCGGCGTGACGATGGGCGACAACTGCAAGCTGCAGAACTACGCCCTCGTCTACGAGCCCGCGTCGCTGGAGAACGGCGTGTTCGTCGGACCGGCAGTGGTGTTCACCAACGATCACTTCCCGCGCTCGATCGCCCCGGATGGAACGCTCAAGCGCGGAGACGACTGGGAGGCGGTCGGTGTGACCTGCCTGACCGGCGCCTCGATCGGTGCACGGTCGGTGTGCGTCGCTCCGGTCACGATCGGTCGCTGGTCGCTGGTGGCTGCCGGCTCGGTGGTGACCAAGGACGTCCCCGACTTCGCCTTGGTCGCGGGCGTTCCGGCCAAGCGGATCGGTTGGGTCGGTCGTGCGGGCGTGCCGCTGGTCGCGAACGGCGACGGAACCTGGACCTGCCCCCAGACCGGCGAGAAGTACCTCGAAAGCAACGACACTCTGACGGAGGTCAGCTAAGTGAACGACTTCATTTCCCCGGCAAAGCCGCTGATCGGCGACGAGGAGCGTGCCGCCGTCGATCGCGTGATGCGGTCCGGCATGTTGGCGCAAGGCCCCGAGGTCAAGGCCTTCGAGGAGGAGTTCTCCACGCACTTCGGCCTGAACCGCGCCTGCGTCGCGGTCAACTCGGGAACCTCAGGCCTGCACCTGGGCCTGCTCTCGTGCGGAATCGGCGCGGGCGACGAGGTCATCGTGCCGTCCTTCACCTTCGCCGCGACGGCTAACTCCGTGGCGCTCACCGGCGCGACTCCGGTCTTCGTCGACATCGCGCTCGACGACTTCACCATCGACCCGGCGGCGGTCGAGGCCGCGATCACGCCGCGCACCAAGGCGATCATGCCGGTGCACCTCTACGGACACCCGGCCAAGATGGTGGAGCTCCAGGCCATCGCCGACAAGCACAACGTCCTGCTTTTCGAGGACGCGGCCCAGGCTCACGGTGCCTCGCTCAACGGAACCCCGGTCGGCGCGTTCGGCGCTTTCGCGATGTTCTCGCTCTACCCGACCAAGAACATGACCTCGGGCGAGGGCGGCATGGTCTCCGCCGCCGACGAGACCATCGAGCGGAACCTGCGCCTGTACCGCAACCAGGGCATGCTGCAGCAGTACCACAACGAGGTCGTCGGCCTGAACAACCGGATGACCGACATCCACGCGGCCATCGGCCGGGTGCAGCTGACCAAGGTCAACGACTGGACCAAGAAGCGCCAGGCGAACGCCGCGTTCATGTCCTCGAACCTCGAGGGCGTCACGCCGCCGCCGGTCGCCGACGGTGCCGTGCACGTGTACCACCAGTACACGATCCGAGTGCCTCAGGACCGCGACGGCCTCGCGACCGCGCTGCGCGAGGAGTACAACATCGGGTCCGGCATGTTCTACCCGGTTCCGAACCACCGCTTGAAGCCGTTCCAGGTCGACGTCGACCTGCCCAACACGGAGCAGGCGGCGCTCGAGTGCCTGTCCCTGCCGGTGCACCCGTCGGTCACCCAGAGCGACCTCGAGCGCATCGTCACCGCGGTGAACACCCTCGCGAAGGCCGGTTCCTGATGGCCAACCTGCGCGCGGGCCTGATCGGCCTGGGGATGATGGGCCGCCATCACGCCCGGGTGCTCGGATCGCTGGAGGGCGTCGACCTCGTTGCCGTCGCCGACCCCGGCGGCGACCCGCACAACGTCGCGGGTGGTCGACCGCTGCACGCCACGATCGAGGACCTGATCGCGGAGAACCTCGACTACTGCATGGTCGCGGTACCGACGATCTACCACGAGGAGATCGCCCTGGCGCTGGCCGCCGCCGGTGTGCACGCGATGATCGAGAAGCCGTTGGCCCAGGACACGCCCGCGGCGCAGCGGATCGCGGATGCGTTCGAGGCCGCGGGCCTGGTCGGCGCGGTCGGTCACATCGAGCGCTACAACCCCGCGCTCCAGTCGGCCCGCAAACGCCTCGAGAACGGTGACCTGGGCAAGGTCTACCAGGTCGTCACGCGCCGCCAGGGACCCTTCCCGGCACGCATCGCGGACGTGGGTGTGGTCAAGGATCTGGCGACCCACGACATCGACCTCACCGCCTGGGTGACGCAGCAGCCGTTCGTCAGCGTCTCGGCGCGCACCGCCCACCAGGCCGGCCGCGAGTACGAGGACATGGTCTCGGCTGTGGGCCACCTCGCCGACGGAACCATCACGAGCCACCTGGTGAACTGGCTGAGCCCGTTCAAGGAGCGCCTGACGGTGATCACGGGCGAGAAGGGCGCGTTCGTGGCCAGCACGCTGACCGCCGACCTCACCTTCCACGCCAACGGTTCCATCGACCAGAGCCTGAGCCAGAGTGCTCAGTTCCGTGGCGTCACCGAAGGTGACGTCATCAAGTACGAGCTCAAGCGTCCCGAGCCCCTTATGACCGAGCACGAGCAGTTCCGTGACGCGGTGCTCGGCAAGGAGGCGGACATCGTCACGCTTCAGCAGGGTCTGCGGACCGTGCAGGTGGCCGAGGCGATGATCCAGGCCGCCAAGGACGGCACGGTCATCACGCTGCCCGGGCACTCGGCCTCCTAGCTGACCCATGGTTGATGGAGGGACGCCGCAGCGCGTCCGCGTCGTGTCGCGAGTGTTCACCCCCGAGGTGGCGGCCGCGGCCTTCCGACTTCGGGTGATCGCGGACTCGTTCAGCGAGCTCGGCGCCGACGTGGACGTGATCACCAGCCGGCCCGTGGGCAATCCGGTGATCGACGACGGACGCCTACGGGTTCGGCGTTGGCCGGTCATGCGCGACGCGGGCGGCAACGTGCGCGGCTACCTGCAGTACATGTCCTTCGACATCCCGCTGCTGTTGCGGCTGCTCTTCGGCCGTCGCGACCTGACCGTCGTCGAGCCGCCCCCCACCACCGGCGTGGTGGTGCGACTGATGTCCGCGCTTCAGCGACGTCCCTACGTCTACTACGCGGGCGACGTCTGGAGCGATGGCGTCGCCTCCATGGGTGCCCCGAGTCTCGTGATCTGGCTCATGCGGGTGCTCGAGACCTGGGCGCTGCGAGGCGCAGCGCGGGTGTTGTGCGTCAGTGACGAGGTGGCCGAGCGGGTGGGGGAGCTCGGCGTTCCGCCCGAGCGGCGGGTGATCGTGGGCAACGGCGTCGACACGGCGATCTTCAACCCGGACGTGGCGCCCCTGGAGAACGGCACTGAGTTCGTCTACACGGGCACCATGTCGGAGTGGCAGGGAGCCGATGTCTTCGTCCGAGCCCTCGCCTCCGTACGCGACGACTTTCCTGACGCTCGGCTCACCTTCTTGGGGCAGGGGAGTGCCACGGAGGAGCTGAAGGCCCTCGCGCAGCGTGTCTGCCCGGGCGCCGTCGACTTCCAGGGAGTGCGGCCGCCGGCCGAGTGTGCCGCCTGGATCCGGGGCGCCAGGGCGGCCCTGGTGTCGATCAAGCCGCACATCGGCTACGACTTCGCCAAGCCCACCAAGATCTACGCCGCGACGGCGTGCGGCACCCCCGTGGTCTATGCAGGCATCGGCGCCGGCCAGGAGCTGGTCGCGACCGAGCGACTGGGATGGGCGCCCGGTTACGACGTGGCGCAGGTCGCCGAGGCCATGCGTGCCGCCTTGCGCCAGAATCCACAGTCGTCAGCGGAGCTGTCGGCGCGATGTGTCGCGTGGACGGTCGACCACGCTTCGCTGCGGGCGCAGGGTCTGGCGGCGGCGCAGGCGGTGCTCGCCGGCTCATGATCCGGAGTTTCCAGGTCCGACCTGCGCTCGCCGCTGTGGGAAGATGTGGCGCTGACGCCCGTGCGCCCTTCAACCAGGCCGCTGACCCTACGAACCATTCGCGGAGGGCACATTCGTGAAGCAGCTCATCGCCCAGTTGCGGAAGGTCCTGCCGTACCTCCCTCCTGAGGCGCCGCGTTTCCTGATCTATTTCTGCATCGTCTCCTCGATCCTGTCGGTCTTCGACGTGATCGCGCTCATGCTGCTGGCCATCGTGCTGTCGGCAGGCGTCTCGAACTCGGGGTTGTCGATCCCGTTGGTGGGACACGTTGAGCAGTCGGCCTTCGGCTGGCTGATCCTGCTGCTCTCGGTGATCGTGATCGGAAAGTCCGCGCTCGCCGTGGTCCTGCAGTGGCAGGCCACCCGCAAGTTCGCGACCTACGAGATCTCTGTGGGCAGCCACCTGTTCTCGGCCTACATCCGCGCCCCCTGGGTGGAACGGGCTCGCCAGAACTCGGCCCGCGTCGTCCAGATGGTCGACGGCGGCATCGCGAACGTGAACGTCGGCTTCCTGCTACCGATCACCACCCTGCCGGGCCTGGTGGTCACCTGTGTGGGCGTGATCCTCGTCCTGGTGATCAACCAGCCGCTGACGGCCTTCATCACGATGGCGTACCTGGGCGGCATCGCGGCGCTGCAGTACTACGTGCTGGCCAGCAAGACCCGCGAGGCCGGCCGCATCGTCCGTGACTCCTCGCTGCGGGTCGCGGGCCTCATCTCGGGCATGGTGTCCGCGCTCAAGGAGATCACCCTGCGCGACAAGGCCGGTGAGGTCGAGGCGGTCGTGGGTGCCAACCGAGGCCGCACCGCGCACGCGCGCTCGAATGCTGCCTTCCTCAGCCTCGTCCCGCGGTTCATCTTCGACTCCGCTGTGATCGGCGGGTTCGTGCTGACCGGAGGTGTCGCCTATCTGCTGGGCGGCATGCACCAGGCGATCTCGGCGGTCGCCCTGTTCGGAATCGCGGGTTTCCGTCTGGTGCCGTCGCTCACCAGCTTCCAGATGATGATCACCCGCACCGCCACCGCCGCGCCGTACGTCGACCAGGTCGTCGAGGACATCGAGACGGCCAAGGAGTACGCGGCCCACCAGGAGACGCTGGGCAAGGAACCGCTCCCGGACGACCTGGTGGAGCTGACACTCGATCGCGTGGGCTTCACCTACCACGGCGCTGTCGAGCCGGCTGTGCGCGACGTCAGCATGCGAGTGCCGTTCGGGTCGACGGTGGGCATCGTGGGCTCGTCCGGTGCCGGCAAGTCGACGCTGGTCGACATCCTGCTGGGCCTGCTCTCACCGTCGGAGGGCAAGATCGCGATCGACGGCAAGGACCTCGACGACGTGATGCGCGCCTGGCGCTCGCGCGTCGGGTATGTCCCGCAGGAGGTCGCACTCTTCGAAGGCTCGGTCGCCCAGAACGTGGCCCTCACCTGGAGCAACGACTTCGACCGCGACCGCGTGGAGGCCGCGCTGCGCAAGGCGCAACTGTGGGAGACGATCGAGGCTCGACCGCACGGACTCGACGAGCAGATCGGCGAGCGCGGCGTCGCCCTCTCCGGTGGCCAGCGTCAGCGCCTGGGCATCGCCCGCGCGCTCTACACCGACCCGCTCGTACTCGTGCTCGATGAGGCGACCAGCGCACTCGACACCAAGACCGAGGAGGACGTGGCGTCGGCGATCCGGGAGCTGCACGGTGACGTCACCGTCATCTCGGTGGCGCACCGCCTGTCGACGATCCGGCACTCCGACCTGGTGCTCTTCATGAAGGACGGCACCGTGGCCACCCGCGGAACCTTCGACGAGGTCGTGGCGAGCAACCACGAGTTCGCCTACCAGGCCGCGTTGGCGGGTCTCGCCTAGGAGCAGTGGTGAACCGTCTGATCTCCTGGCTTCGGACCTGGATCGCCCGCGCGGTGATCCTGCTTCCCGATCGGCTCTCGGCGCGGCTCCTGCCGGCGCACGTGCGGTACGACGCCTCGCAGATCCCCGCCCCGATCGTGGCGCCGAGCACCCCGGTCCGTCTCTTGATCGCGCCCGCCAACTACGCCGCTCAGGGGTATGCGTGGGCGCGCGCGGTCGAGCACCTCGACGGCGTCGGTGCGGTCAACATGCAGATTCGTGCCGAGAACGACTACGGCTTCCCGGCCGACTATTCGATCGGACTCTCGCCGTTCCGTCGTGCACACCACTGGTCACGGCGTCACCGACGTGCCGTGACCTCGGGGTTCACGCATGTGCTGTTCGAGGCCGAGCGACCGTTCCTGGGCCGCGTGTCGAACTTCGAGGTGCCGCGCGAGGTCGAGATCCTGACGAGCGCAGGCGTGCAGGTGGCGTTCGTGAGCCACGGCACCGACCTTCGCCTGCCGAGCCGGCACGCGGTCATCGACGAGTGGTCGCCGTTCAAGGATGCGTCGGCGGCCTGGGTGCAGTCCCTGGAGAGCAAGGCGGCCTTCAACAACTCGCTCCTGGACCGGTTGGGTGCGCCCGTCTTCGTGGTGACCCCCGAGCTCCTGATCGACCGCCCCGACGCCACGTGGCTGCCGAACGTGGTTGATCCCGCTCGGTGGGCGTCGGAGTCGGAGCCGCTCGCCGGACCGCGGCCACGGCTGCTGCACGCGCCCACCAATCGAGTCCTCAAAGGGACCGACCTGATCGAGCCGATCGTGCAGGCCCTGCAGGATGAGGGTGTCGTGGAGTACCTGCCGCGGACCGGGGTGCCGTCGGAAGAGATGCCCGACCTGTATCGAAGCGTTGACGTCGTGCTCGAGCAGTTCCGGCTTGGCATCTACTCCACGACTGCGCTGGAGGCGATGGCCGCCGGTCGCGTGGTCGTCGGCTATCTGCGGGATCAGGTCCGTGACCACGTCCGCGCGGTCTCGGGCCTGGAGGTGCCCGTGGTCCAGGCGACGGCGGACGACCTTGAGGCCGTCCTGCGCGACATCGCGGCCCAACCCGCGCGCTACCGCGAGATCGCGGCTCAGGGCCCCGCCTTCGTTCGGACCTTGCATGACGGGACCTTCAGTGCCCAGGTGCTCGCCGACTTCCTCACCCAGAGCCGAACCGCATGAAGGAGCTCTTCCTCAGGGCACGCGCCCTGGTCGTGCGCCTCGTAGTGCTGCTTCCCGACCGCGTCGCCGCGCGGCTGATGCCGGGTGGAATGCGATACGACGCGTCGCGGCTGCCGGCGCCGATCACGGCCCCCGCAGAACCGATCCGCCTGCTCATCGCTCCGGCGAACTATGCGGCGCAAGGTCACGCGTGGGCACGCGCCGCGGACCGATGCGACGGCGTCGGCGCCGTCAATATGCAGGTTCGGGGCGAGCCGGACTACGGATTCCCCGCCGACTACTCGATCCCGCTCCTGCCCTTTCGCATGGCCTACCACTGGTCACGGCGGCACCGTCGAGCGGTGACCTCCGAGTTCACCCATGTGCTGTTCGAGGCCGAGCGCCCTTTCTTGGGGCGCGTGTCGAACTTCGATGTGCGGCGTGAGGTCGACATCCTGCGTCGCGCGGGCCTGGAGGTCGCCTTCGTGAGCCACGGCAGCGACCTCAGACTGCCGAGCCGCCACGCCCTGGTCGACGAGTGGTCACCGTTCGCGGACGCAACGGACCCCTGGATCCAGGCTCTCGAGGCCAAGGCGGCGGCCAACAACGCGCTGCTGGAGGCGTCGCGCGCGCCGGTCTTCGTGCCCACGCCGGAGCTGCTGCTCGACCGGCCCGATGCGACGTGGCTGCCCATCGTCGTAGATCCGGCGCGGTGGGAGTGCGACCAGGAGCTGTTCGTTTCCGACCGGCCCAGGGTCCTCCACGTTCCCACGCACGGTCCGATCAAGGGCACAGAGTTGGTCGAGCCCGTGGTCCATCGTCTGCAGGAGGAGGGCGTGATCGAGTACATCGGGAGAACTGGCGTGCCCTCGGCGGACATGCCGGAGCTGTACCGCAGCGTCGACGTCGTGCTCGAGCAGTTCCGCCTCGGCATCTATGCCACTACCGCGATCGAGGCCATGGCCGCGGGGCGGTTGGTGGTCGGATATCTGCGCGACCAGGTCCGCGACCACGTGCGGGAAGTCTCGGGTCATGAGGTGCCCATCGTGCAGGCCACGGGTGAAACCCTCGACGAGGTGTTGCGTGACCTCGCGGCGCGCCCGTCGCACTACCGCGACATCGCCGCACGGGGCCCGCGCTTCGTCCGAGCGGTCCACGACGGCGCCTACAGCTCGCAGGTGTTGGCCCGATTCCTGACTCCGGAGGCCGCGGCATGACGCGCCATGCCCTGCTGACCGCCTGGGGCTTCCCGCCCGCCCGCACGAGCGGCGTCTACCGGGCCGTCGCCCTGGCCCAGGCGCTGGTCGACGACGGCTGGGAGGTCACCGTCCTGACCGCCCCGCGCGAGGTGTTCCAACGCAACGGCATCACCGACTACTCCATGGAGCGCGGCCTCGACGAGCGGATCCGGATCGTGCGGGTGCCGTTCTCGGCGTCCAGCTACGACACGGACCTACTCGACTGGACGCGGTTCCGGGCGCGCTTCCCCGAGTTCTGGCAGCAGCGCCGCAACCGCGATGACCTCCGCGCCTTCCCCGAGGCCGAGTTCGGTGGGTGGGCGGTCGCGTTGCGGACCGCTGCGGAGCAGGTGCACCGCGACAAGCCCGTCGACGTGGCGATCGGCACCGCCAACCCCTACGTCGACTTCGTGCCGGGTGCGCATCTGAAGGAACGCTTCGGCGTCCCCTATGTGATGGACTACCGCGACGCCTGGACGATCGACGTGTTCCGAGGCGTCGACTCGCCGTCGGCGACGCCGGAGCAGCGTGACTGGGAGCGCGCTGCGATGAGCGAGGCGCACGAGGTGTGGTTCGTGAACCGGCCGATCCGCGACTGGCACGCGGAGCGTCATCCTTCCGTCGCCGAGCGCATGTGGGTGGTGCCGAACGGGTTCGACCGTCCGGCGGAGGGTGACCTGGGCGTGCCGTGGCGCGCTCCGGGGGAGCCGCTCGTCTTCGGTTACGTGGGCACCATCAACTACGGCCAGTTCCCGGCCGAGGCGCTGTTCGAGGGCTGGCAGCATGCCCGCAAAGTCGACGCTCGTCTGGCCGATGCCCGGCTCGAGCTCCACGGCTACCTGGGTCGTAGCGGTATGGCCAACGATCACCTCGGCGCGCAGCTGAAGGCCGCCGAGCAGCATGGCGTCACGTACGAGGGCCCGGTGCCGAAGGCGGAGGTAGCCCAGGTGTACCGCCGGTTCGACGCCCTCGTGCTCGCGTTGGCCAGCGGCCCCGGCGTCACCAGCGGCAAGGTCTACGAGTTCGCCGGGACGGGCCTGCCGATCGTCTCCGTGCACGACCGCAACAGCGCGGCGTCGGCCGTGCTCGAGGACGATCCGGTGTGGGCTCCGAGCGAGAGCCTCACTCCCGACGGGGTGGCGCAGGCCCTCTCACGGGGCGCCGACCTCGCCCTCGCCCAAACCCCTGAGTCGCGTGCGCAGGCGATCGCCTGGGGATCCCGGTGGGAGCGTCGTGCGCTTCTCGCCCCTCACATCGCCGCCCTCACCGAATCCCTCCAGCAGAGAAGGGCCTGACCCTATGGAAATCCTTGTTGTCGCTCCGCACGGATCGGTCGACGTAGCCGCGCTCGGCACGCTGCCGGAAGGTGCACGTCTCACCGCCGTCTCGTGGCAGGGCGAGGGTGAGTCGTCCGGAGTCGAGGTCGTGGGCGTGCCCCCGCGTACGGGTCCGATGGCCTCGCTGCGCGCGCGGCTGCTGCGGATCGCCGCCGCCAATCTGATCCTGCGGAGCCTGTTGCGGCTCAGCGGCTTCGACGAGGGGCGCTGGTTCTGGACGGCGGCGGCCAAGACGGCGGCAGCCGCGCAGGCCGCGCAGGCCGCGGACGTCATCATCGCGGCCGACCGTGACGCGGTCTACACCGCGTGGCGCTGGGGACATGCTGCCCGCCGGGCGGGCCGAGCGACCGCGGCGGTGCACGGGTACCCGGCCGGACGTGCGGCGATCGCGGCGGCGGGTGAGCGATGAGCGCCGCCCGACCGCACCTGCTCTACACGGCCTGGAGCTTCCCGCCGAGTCGCGCCGGCGGCGTCTACCGCGCCATCGCGACGGTCAACGCCTTCGCCGAGCGAGGTTGGGACGTCACCGTGCTCACGGTCCCGCGCGAGCTGTTCATCTCCAGCATCGGCGTGGACCTGGGTCTGGAGAAACAGTTGCACCCCGACATCACCATCGAGCGGATCGATCCCCAGGTGCCGGCGTTCCAGCACGACCTCGCCCAGTGGTCGCGCACCCGAGCCCGGTGGCCGGAGTTCTGGAAGTTGGCCAGCTTCGGCCGGGACATGATGCATTTTCCCGAGCCGAACTACGGCCGCTGGCGGCCAGCGCTCGAGAAGGCGGCCGAGCGCATCCACGCGCGCAAGCCCATCGACGTCGCGATCGGCACGGGTAACCCGCACGTCGACTTCGTCCCCGGGTGGCACCTCCACAAGAAGGCCGGCGTCCCGTTCGTCATCGACTATCGCGACGCCTGGCAGCTCGACGTGTTCACCGGCAACAAGCTGATCACCGCGACACCGGCGGTGGCGCGCTGGGAGAAGCGGCTCATGGCCGCCGCCCAGGAGGTCTGGTTCGTCAACGAGCCCATCCGTCGCTGGCACGCGGAGCGCTACCCGGCCGACGAGGCCAAGATGCAGGTGGTCGCCAACGGCTTCGATCAGTACGGTTCCGCGCTCGACGTGCCCGTCCGGGCTTGGGGCGAAGGCGCGGCACCGCTGACGTTCGGCTACATCGGCACGATCACCAGCCACGTCCCCCTCGAGCAGCTGCTCGCGGGATGGAAGCTCGCTCGCGGCGGGGGCGGCGCCATGGCCGACGCGCGGCTCGTGCTCCGCGGCTACCTGGGTCACTTCGGCGAGGCCGATGCGAAGGCCGAGCGCCTCATCGAGGCGGCGCGCACCGACGGCGTGACCTACGAGGGACCGGTGGGCAAGACAGAGATCGGGGACACTTATCGCAGCTTCGACGCGCTGGTCCTGGCCCTCGGCACCGGCAAGTACGTGACGAGCGGCAAGGTCTACGAATATGCGGCGACGGGGCTTCCGGTCGTCTCGGTGCACGACCCCGGCAACGCCGCCAGCGACGTCCTGCGCGAGTCACCCGTCTGGGTTCCGACCGCCTCCCTGTCAGCTACCGACGTCGCGGATGCGCTGACCCGTACCGCCGAGATCGCGACCACCCAGACCGCCGACGAGCGCGCCGCGGCGCAGCAGTGGGGAGCGCAGTACGAGCGCGGGCGCCAGCTCGCGCCGCGGATCGAGGCGCTCGGGGAGCTCGCCCGGTAGGTCAGCTCGCGCCGACAGCGCGGTAGACGGCGACGAGCTCGTCGGCCACCCTCGCGGAGGTGAAGGCACCCCGCACTGTGGAGGCCACGTCCTCGGCGCTGAGGCCCGCGGTCTTGGCGCGCACCCGCTCGATCGCGTCGGCGAACGCGACCGCGGAGTGCTCGTCGACGAACTCGCTCACCTCGGGGCGGGCATAGTCGACCGCGCCCGTCGCCGACCCGCTGACGACCGGACGTCCGTGCACGAGCGCCTCGGCGACGACGATGCAGAAGTTGTCGCCGAGCGTGGGGAGCACGAAGAGGTCCGCGGCATCCAGCTGTTCGCCCACACCCTGCGGAGTCAAGGGGCCCGTCAACTGCAGCCGATCGGCGATACCCCAGGCCTCGGCGTTGGCGAGCAACTCGTCGTGAAGTGCACCGCCACCGACCCACGTGAGCTGTGCTGGGATGCCGCGATCGGACAGCTCCTTGACGGCGCCCAGGGCCACGTCGGGCCCCTTGCGGCTGACCAGTCCGCCGACGCCGACGAGGCGAAGGAGGTCGGGTTGGCGGGGAGCCGCGATCACGGTCTCGGGGTCGTCGACGATGCAGGGGACCAGGTCGACGCGGCGTCGCCGAACCTTCCTGATCGGCTCCGCGAGGCGCTG
>JBQCDC010000410.1:0-7002 GCA_051961575.1 Marmoricola sp. | reverse complement strand
CGACACGCTCGGCATCCGTCTGCGGAGCGAGCCCCAGCTCGCCGAGAAGCGTGAGCAGGGAGACCGCGATCGCCAACTGGTCGCGGGTGACGGTCGGAAGGATGTGCGTGTAGCGGCCCTCGGCGTGTTGGGCGACCAGCGAGTCCGCCGGGCAGGCAACCACGAGGGGACACGCCCGACGAACGGCCTCGGCGACAGCGCGGGCCGTGGCGACGTCGTCACCATCCGGCGCCAGCACCACGACCAGGTCGAGGCCACCGGCCCACCCCGGCAGGTTCGCTCCCGGCCACGCCACGAAGGGAACCGGACACCACGGTTCGAGGACCGCCCGGAGAAGTCGTGAGTCAGGGCCGGCGGCGACCACGGCCCGAGGCGGCGTCGCTGAGAACGCCTCCACCACCGCGCGACGCGCATCCTCGGTCGAGACGGACTCACGCCGCACGCGCGCGCCCGCATCCGCCAGCGAGCGCAGGTAGGGGTCGAACCGCTCCAAGATCGAGGAGTCGTCGAGGCGACCGTCGTCGAACATCGAAGATGCCGTGGATCGTGTCGTCAGGAGGGCCTGCGGGCCTCGTCCACCAACAGCACGGGAATGTCGTCACGCACGGGGTAGGCCAAGCCACAGGCGGGCCCGGTGCAGACGAGCTCCTCGGCCTCCGCATCGACGGCCAGCGTCGAGCGGCAAGCCGGGCAGACGACGAGTTCCAGCAACTGCGGGTCGAGGTTCATCGCTGTCTCCTGATGGTGGCGAGTACTCGGTCCCGGATGGATTCCATGACCGCGGTGTCCTTGCCCTCAGCGTTGAGCCGCAGGAGCGGCTCAGTGTTGGAGGCACGAACAATGAACCACCAGTCGGGGTGTTCGACGGTGAGTCCATCGAGGTGGTCGATGGAGGTGTCGGGGCTGGTCCATTCCGCTTCGAGCTCGGCGAGGACAGCGCCCTGATCGTCGACCGTCGAGTTGATCTCGCCGCTGGATGCGAAGCGGCTGTACGGCTCGAGAACGGTCGACAGCGGCTCGTCCGACTGGGCGAGGGCAGCCAGTGCGTACAGCGCGGCGAGCATGCCCGAGTCGGCACGCCAGAACTCGCGGAAGTAGAAGTGTCCGGAGTGCTCGCCGCCGAAGATCGCGTTCGTCTCGGCCATCGTGGCCTTGATGAACGAGTGCCCCACGCGGGTTCGGACCGGGTGGCCGCCCAGCTCGGTGACGATCTGCGGGACGGCGCGCGAGGTGATGAGGTTGTGGATGATCTTCGCGCCAGGTTCTGCCACCAGCTCACGCGCGGCGATCAGGGCCGTCAGCACGCTCGGGCTGACCAGCTCCCCCCGCTCGTCGACGAGGAAGCAGCGATCCGCATCGCCGTCGAATGCAAGGCCGATGTCCGCGCCGACCTCGCGCACAGCCTTCTGCAGGTCGACCAGGTTCGCGGCCTCGATCGGGTTCGCCTCATGGTTGGGGAACGTGCCGTCGAGCTCGTAGTAGAGCTCGGTGACCTCGGCGTCGATGCGTCCCAGGACCTCCGGCGCGGTCAGACCGGCCATCCCGTTGCCCGCGTCGACGGCGATCTTGAGGCGTCGCCCCCGGACGGGCGAGAGCTCCAACAGGAACTCGGCATAGTCGGCCAACACGTCGCGCTGACTCACGGATCCGGGAGTCTCGCTGGCGATGACGGTTCCGCTGGCCACCGCGTCGCGGATCTCCGCAAGGCCGGTCTCCATGCCGATCGGCTGGGCGAGTGCGCGGCACATCTTGATGCCGTTGTACTTCGCCGGGTTGTGGCTGGCCGTGAACATCGCGCCGGGCTGGTTGAGCCGGCCGGAGGCGAAGTAGAGCTCGTCGGTGGAGCACAGGCCGATGTCGACGACATCAGCTCCGGCTCGGTTGGCCCCTCGCGCGAAAGCGGCAGCCAGGTCCGGTGAGGAGGGGCGCATGTCGTAGCCCACGACCACACTCGACGCCCCGGTCAGACCGACGAACGCGTTGCCGACCGCCTCGACGAGGTCGGCGTCGAGTTGCTCGCCGGCGATGCCGCGAACGTCGTAGGCCTTGAAAATGGCGCGAAGGTTCTGCTCATCCGTGGTGGGCATAGAGACGAGCGTAGTCAGTTGTCGTCACGCAGAACGCGCAGGTGTCCGCGTCGCGCGGACTCGCGGACACCGCTGGACGCCTCAGCACTCGGGCGCCCGAAGTCGCCGCCGTCATAGGGCTGCCGGGGCTGGGCCGCTTCCCTCACCGCATCGGCGAGAGCGACGAGATCGTCGCTGGACGGTGAGGTCGGAACGTCGTGGGCAAGGCGCACCACGTTCCAGCCGCGGGGAGCACTCAGGCGCTCGCTGTGCACCTCGCACAAGTCGTAGGCATGGGGTTCCGCGAACGTGGCCAACGGACCCAGCACCGCGGTCTGGTCCGCGTAGACGTACGTCAACGTCGTGATCGCCGCGCGCCCACAGGCCGCGCGCGAACAGCGACGAAGCGAAGTCACCGGCGATGTCACGTGCTGAGGCTACCGCCGGCGCCGCGGCGTTCCGTCTAGGCTCGCGGACATGAGTGCGACCAACCCCGGCCGCCGCCGTGACCGACGCGGGCGCGGAATGCGTGGTCCGGCCTTCCTCCCCGGTGAGCTCGCACGCTCAGGTGTCCCCGCACGACGTCGTCCCTATGAGAGGTTCGACGCGATCGCACTCGGCGTGATGCGGGAGCTGTGGGACCGGTTCCCGGAGGCTCTGGCACCGATCCAGCTCGGCGTCGAAGAGGTCCCGATGCTGCCGGCCGGCTGGAGCCCCGAGGCCGTGCCGCTCGCTTCGTTCTCGAAGGCACAGGGCGACCGACCCGCGCGGGTGATCTTGCTGCGGAGGCCGATCGAGCATCGCGCCCGCAGCCGTGACGACCTCGATGCCCTCATCTTCACGGTATTGGTGGAGCAGGTCGCCGAGGTGCTGGGCATCGATCCGGAGGAAGTTCACCCGGACTACCGCGACCACGACTAGGTCGCGGCTCCGGTTTCGTGACGCCGCTTCGCGGCTCCTCAACCTCCGGTCAGGCTCCGGTTTCGTGACGCCGCTTCGCGGCTCCTCAACCTCCGGTCAGGCTCCGGTTTCGTGACGCCGCTTCGCGGCTCCTCAACCTCCGACTAGTACGGCTGAGCGACGACCGCGGGGACGGTGGCGGCTGTCGCGGTCGGCACCAGCCCGAGGACAGCCATTCCGTTCTTGTCCAAGATGACGGCCCCGGATGCTGAGCTCCGCCGATCACCGACCAGGCGAAGAGCGGTGGCGGTGGCCGGGAGCGCCAAGGTGCTCGTGGTGTTCGCTCGAATCGCCATGGTCTTGGTGAGAACGACCTTGCCGTGGGCGTCGATGGCCATGACCTCCACTCGGGTAGCGGCGGCCGCGGTGAGAACCAGTGACGCCGGAACTCTGGTGGGCAACCCGAGGGTCGCCTGGGCGCCGATCCTCAGCGCCGGCGCTGCGTAGGCCTCGACATTTCCTCGCACGGACCTCAGCGCCGCGGTGATCGGGTTGTCGCTCGAGATCTGGATCGCGCCCACGCCTCGTTTGATCAAGTCATCGATCGGGACGGCATACGTGGACTCAGGGGGCAGCGTCAGCAACTGGTGGCTCGTCGGCGCGAAGGTCGCCGTGCTGTTGACGACCTTGAGTTTGACCGTCGTGATGGTTGCGGCCGGGTTGGTGAGCAGCAGCGTGCCGTGGGTCAGCTTGTTCGGGATGCCGATCAGCTGGAGCCGAGTGCTGGGCGCCACCGCGGCGGGGACCCATGACGAGACCGGCTTGGCGATCGGACTCTGGGCCCACTTCTCCCACATCGAGGCAGCCACCAAGCCACGGATCGCGCTGACGTGCACCGTGAGGTCACCCAGAGCCGGCGTGATCGTCTCGAGGTCGAGGCGCAACGACTGACCGGCCGGGACGAGGAGGCCGCTGAGACCGGGGGCCTCGATCTGGCCCTTGGGGCCGTAGGCGGCGATCGTGACGTTGGCATCGTTGGAGCGCGGGTTGTCCAAGGTGAGGACACTGCGGTGCGAGATACCGGCGCCGGCTCCGACGAACCACCAGTCGTCAGCGGGAGTCGGGCATGCCCGGGCCGCGAGCCAGCCCTTGCCGGTGGCCCACTGCGCCGCGTAGCCGCTCGCCGCCGCCTTGGGCGCGAACACCACACGCCCGGGCTGGCCGGGTGACGCGGTGTACCCCGACGAACCGGCCGGGACAGTTCCGATCGACGCGGTCGACGGCCCGGCGTCCTTGACGCAGGACAACGTCCGCGACAACGTGACCTCCGAGCCCGGCGTCACCTCGGTGTTCTTGGGCGCCTGCTCACCCGCCGCAGCCAGACTCATCGCCACCACCAGCGCAACCAACACCAACGGCAGGGCCAGAGCTCGCCAGGACGCCTGCTGCCACTGAATCGACGATCGATCGGGGTTGCGTACGAGGCGGCGCGATCCGCCAGACCTCTGCTCCATCACGCCTCCTCGCTCTCGGTTGCGCGTCCGGGCGCGGCGAGCACGATCGTCGCTAGCAGGAGGACGAGCTGAGCGAGCACCGCCAGCACGTGCACCAGCTTGCCGACGGCACTCGGCATCGGCAGGCCTTTGTCCGTGCTGATCGGGACCACGCGCCACGCGCGCGTCGCCGGGTCGGGAGTCGAGGTGTTGCTGAAGCCGCGCGCCGCGTCGAACTCCCCCGCCAGCTGGGAGTTGACCGGACTCGGGGCATAGACGTATCCGATCCCGGAGGCAGCGAACTTCTGGGCCGCGTCCTTAGGGTGCGTCGACAGCACATCGCGCACGGCGTCGCCAAGGTCGTATCGGGTCGGAGTCAGTGCGAGTACCGCCTCGTCCCCCAGCACGACAGGCGCACGCTGGACGAAGAAGTTCACGGCGCTCGTCTTCGAGGTGGAGCCACCGCCCGTGAGGATCAGGGTCGCCTGATCGTGGTTCGTCATCGCCAGGTCGGCGATGTACTGGGGTGGAGTGACGCCGACGGCCACCTTGCCCTTGCCGTTCAGCGAATCGTCACCACTGTTGGCGATCCATGCGACGACTCCCGCCGCCGGCGCGAGCAGCGCGAACAGCGCCACCAAGGCGACCACGAGCTGGCGAGAGCCGAAGCTCGACTCGACGACCACGGTGCGCAGGCCAGCCGTTGCGCAGGCAGCGGCCACCAGGAGTGCCGAGACCTCGATCAGGACCGGGACGCCGACGTAGGGGACGAAGTCCGGACGTCCCGGCAGGTCGACGCTGATCAGCGCGTAGACGAAGGCGAGGACCGCGCACAGAGCCGCGACCGCCCAGCACCGCAGCACGACCGGGCGCGTAGCGGGCCGCACCAGCGCGACCGCGGCGGCCACGGGCGGACCCAGGAGGAGCCACACCGGCACGTGGCTGGTACCGGGAAGTGAACCGGTCAGCACGTCCAGGGCCCCGAGTGACCGCGTCGGCGTGATGGCAGCGCCGGCCTCCATCAGGACGGACGCCGGTGAGCGGACCGCGGTGATCAGCCAGGGCAGCATCAGGAGCCAGGGCCCCAGAGCGATCGCAACCCGGCGCCGCATGGTCAGGGGCGTGCCGATCCAGGGTGCCGCGACCGCGAAGACAGTGAGGAGAACAGCGACGACCGGCGCGAAGGAGGCGGCCAGCCCGCCGACAAGAACGACGCGCCAGGCACTGCGCTCTCGCGCCTCGGCGCTGGGCAAGGTGAGACCGATGAGCGCCCGGCCCACCCAAGGCAGCAGGATCGCGACGACCATCGTGCCGAGATGGCCGCCACTGATCGCTCCGAGCGCGACCGGCACCAACGCGTAAGTCGCACAGACCCACGCCTGCGCCCAAGGGCCGACCTGCAGCCTGGCAGCGAAGCGCCAGGCCCCGATCGCTGCCAGCGGCACTCCCATGCCGAAGATCAGCCAGATGATCAGCCCCGGCTGCCCGAAGCCGATCGTCGAGGCGACCGCCATCGGCAGCGCATAGGGCGGGCCGGCGGCAGAACTACCGGCGCCCACCCAGTGCCAGGACGACGCCCACAAAGACCACCAGTGCCCGGGGCCGCCGGGCGACGGCAACAGCGCACCACCCGCGATCGGGCCGGGCCCGAGCAGCGACCGCTCGGCGATCAGTGCGACCAGGAAGATCACCAGCAACACGTATGAGGTCGGGCTGGTCAAGATGCGACGAGCGAGCGGTCCCTTCGCGGACTCGGCCGCGAGCCGCGCACGGCCGGAATCCGCGGCGATGGCGCCCAAGGCTCGAACGAAGTCGATGACGAAGTCCAGGCCGTGGCGCCAAGGCATCCAGACGGGCGCCAGCAGACCTTTCAGCTCGTGCGCCTGCGCGGTCGACGCTGCTTGTCGCTGCTTGCGAGCCCGGTGATTCGCGAGGGGTGATCCATAGACGATGCGCAGAGCGGCGAGCTCCGCCTTCGCGTCGGAGAACGCTCGCACGAGTGAGAACCCGAAGGCGCGCAGCAGACCGCTGAGGAACATGCGCACCAAGCGGATCGGGTGCCAGCGCGGTGAGCCGTTCGCCAGGACCACGAACATCTCGGCGGCGCGTGCGTCGCGTCGATGGTGACGCGCGAGCTCGGCATCGCGACGACCGCGGTAGGCGGCCTCCGCGTGGAACATCACGGCCGTGGGGACGACGTGGGTCTGCAGGCTCCGGGCCGCAAGGCGCCAGCCGAAGTCGAGGTCGTTGGCGAAGAGCGGCAGCTCCTGGGCTAGACCGAAGTACTCCAGGACGTCCCGCCGGACCAGCATGCCGGCGGTGTTCACGGCGAGGACGCGGTCGATCTGGTCGTGCTGACCCTGATCGGGCTCGCCAGGCTCGAGGCCCGTCTCGCGCCGACCGGTGCCCGTGACGGTGACGCCGACCTCGAGCAGGCGGCGCAGCGTCGGCCACTCGCGAAGCTTCGGACCGAGAGCGGCGGTGCTTGCGTCGGTCACTTCGGCGACGGCACGCAGTTCGGCCAGGCAGGTCGGGGCGGGGGC
>JBQCDC010000409.1:0-2534 GCA_051961575.1 Marmoricola sp. | reverse complement strand
TGAACACCGAACCGCGAAACGTACGGCCCAGCACCGATGCGTAGGACAGCGCTCGCCGAGTAACCGGGTCGAGCACGTCGATCTGCGCGGCGACAGCACCCTGCAGTGAGGACGGCACGGCCTCGAGAGATCCGAGCTCCTGCGCGGCGCGAATCATCTCGCGAGCGAACAACGGGCTGCCGTCGGCGCGGGCAATGACGAGCGCGAGCTCGTCGGGGCGTAGCGGAGCGGCTTCGGTCATGGCCAATGCGATCGCGCGGACCGCATCGTGGCCGAGCGGGGTCAGGTTGAGGGACACGTCGGGCTCGGCGATCTCGACGCCGCTGCCCGTGTCTCGTTGTGAGACGAAGAGCAGCCAGGGGTGCTTGTGCGACTCGGCGGCGAGCCGGGTGAGGAGTCCGGCAGAGTCGGGATCGGCCCATTGCGCGTCCTCCATCACGATCACGAGGCCGTCCGGGTAGGCGTGGGAGAGGAAGTCGACCATCGCGTCCGCGACTCGGTCGGCGCGGTGGGTGGGCAGAATCGCGCGCACTGCCTCGCTCGGGGTGACGTCGACCTGCGCGACGTCGGCGATCAGCGCTGCCAGCTCGCTGAGGTGGGGGGCGACCTCAGCCACGCGCTTCGTCAGCACGCGTCCCATCGCCTTCGCCTCGCCGCGTTCGATGCCCAGGGTCGCGCGAACCGCGTCGCGGAAGACGCGGTAGGACGAGGCGCCATAGGGCTCGGCGTGCATCGAGAGCGTCGGGAGGTCGGGAAGGCCCTCGACCGCCTCGTGCAGCAGGCGCGTCTTTCCCACGCCCACCGGGCCGAGAAGCTCGATCGCGGCACCGCGGCCGTCGCGAATCTGAGCCGCCTCCCGGATCTGGGCGAGCTCGCTCGCACGACCGACGAGGGGCAGGTCCTCGATCTCGACGACCTCGCGGCGCCCCAGCTCCTCGCCCAGGCGATAGAGCATCTGCGGTTCCTTCTTGCCCTTGAAGGTGAAGGGACCTACCGGTTCGGCCTCGTATTTCATGCGGGCGTGCTCGAGCACCTGCGGATGCACGAAGATCTCGCCCGGCGGAGTCTTGGCACAGATGCGGGCGGCCGTGTTCGTGGTGTCGCCCATGGCCGAGAACCCGGCGCGGCGGAACGACCCAACCTCGGCGGCGAACACGTGCCCACGGTTGATGCCGATCTGGATCGGCAGGGGCGGATCGGCGGAGATGATCGTGCGGGCAGCGCGCAGCATGCGGCCCTCGTCGTCCTCGCTGGTCACCGGGACACCGGAGGAGACGAAGAGCTTGCCGCCGTCCTTGTCGCCGTCGACACACAGCAGAGCGACGTCCTCCTCCTCGAAGGCCGACTGCGCGATCCGCATCGTCTTGTCGAGGCTTTCGGCGAGCTGCTCCGGGCCTTGAGTCGCCAGCAGTTCGTCCGTGCTCGAGAAGCGCATGAAGCTGATCGTGGCGATCCGGTGACCGGGGTCGGGACGGATCCCGTCGAGCGAGGCGAACAGGATCCGCGGCAGCAGTCCGATGGCGGCTTCGCGGTCGTTCACGCGGGCATGGCGACCGAAGGGCTCGACGGGCGGTGTGCGCCAGAGCAGGCGGTGGTGCCCTTCTGCGGCTGGCGTTGTTGCCTTCGCGGGTAACGCGGCCGCAGCGTCGGCGGAGAGCAGGATCTCCCCGGCCACGGCGGTGTTCTCGGCCTGGAGGACGGTGGTCACGCCGGGTCCGAGCGCGACAAGCTCCCGATGCGGATGACCGACCAGGAAGTAGTCGAAGGAGCCCGCGTGCACGCCGATGGAGACGCCCAGCTTCAGCCGGCCCACGGAGGTTCGGATCTCCGCCGCGCGGCGGAGTGCGGCGCGCATCTCCACCGCAGCCGCGGCGGCTTGGCGAGCGGCGTCGCCGCCGGTGGCACGATCGTGGCAGAGGATCAGCGGTGCGTCGCCGCCGAACTTGATGAGCTGACCACCGCGCAGAGCCGCGGCGTCGAGCATCCACGTGAACACGCGGCTCAACGTTTCGACGAGCTCCTCGGCGCCGATCCGACCGCGCGCGGCCAGGCGCTCCGACAGCGCCGTGAAGCCGGAGATGTCAGCGAAGACCATCGCTCCGTCGACGCGTCGATACAGCGCCTCGGGCGTCTCGGCCATCCAGTCCATCGCGAGTCGCGGCACGTGACGTGCCGGAGAGTGTGACTCGCGGGAGGTGTTCATGCGCTGGCGAGTCCCGGAGCGTGGGCGAGGTACCTCTCGCTGACGGCGCGCGCAGCGGAGGCCGCGTCACCGAAGCTGGTGACGGCGACGAGGAAGTCGGCGCGATCGATCTCGAGCAGTTCCGTGTGCTCGATCGCGACGACCGTCATGGTGCGCACACCTTCGGACAGTAGTGCGATCTCGCCGAATCCTTCACCCTTGCCGAGGTTCCGCACGACGGTCTGACCGTCGCGGATCTCCACAGCACCCTTCGCGATCACGTAGTACGCGCTGCCGTGGTCACCCGCACTGAACACCACGTGCCCGTCGTCGCAGGTGACCCGACGCATGT
>JBQCDC010000408.1:0-2280 GCA_051961575.1 Marmoricola sp. | reverse complement strand
CCCTGCGCCTGCATCACCGCGATCGGCGCGAAGTTCTCGCTGGCGATCATCTCCAGAGTGGACTGCTGGCGGTTCAGCTCGGCACCGATCGCCGCGGCGACATCGGGGTCCAGGTCGGCGAGGTTCTGGTCCAACAATCCGGTCATCAGGGGGTCTCCTGTGCGCGTGCGAGGATGTCGTAGGGCTGACGTGAAACTGATATATCAGTTACTCGATGTAAGGTACTTCACATGACGAGCGGGGTCAACCAGGTGCTGGCAACGAATTCGGCGCTCCCCGAAACGGCGCCGGAATCGCTTGCGGAGCGCGCCTATCGCGAGATCCGTGACCAGCTGGTCATGCTCGATATCGCGCCCGGCAGCCCGATCAACGAGGACCAGCTCGCCACTTCGCTCGGCATCGGACGGACGCCGGTGCGCGAGGCACTCAAGCGGCTAGCGGTCGAGCGGCTCGTGATCGCGTATCCCCGTCGCGGAACGTTCGCCACCGACGTGAACATCACCGACCTCGCCCACATCTCCGAGGTCCGCACCCACCTCGAGCCGATCGCCGCGCGCAGCGCCGCCGAGCGGGCGACGGCGGCCGAGCGAGCCGAGTTCCAGGAGATCCTCGACGAGCTGCACCGACCGACCTCGCCGCGCACCGCGCGCGACCTGATGCGGATCGACCTCCGCATCCACCGCTCCCTCTACGCCGCGGTGCACAACGCGTACCTCGAGGACACCCTCGTTCGCTACGACAACCTCGCCAACCGGATCTGGTGCCTCTTCATCGACCGCCTGCCCGACATGGCCGCGCACATCGAGGAACACGGACCGCTCTTGGAGGCTGTGATCGCGGGCGATTCCGAGCATGCCGCCGAGCTGGCGGGACGTCACGTCATCCACTTCGAGACCGAGATCCGCGCCCTCATCTGATGCTCGGAGGTTGAGGAGCGCCGAAGGCGCGTCACGAAACCGCAGCTACTGGCTAACCGCGCAGCGCCCGATCGCCCAGTCAGCACCGCGGCCATGTCGCTCGACCCGCTCGATACCGACAGGCTCGCCGGCGCGGAGGTGGATCGCGCCGCTCGGCCAGATCACGCGGAAGCCGTCGTCCTCCTCCTCGATCTCTCCGCCTAGGACAGCACCGAAGAGGTCCCGTGACAGCTGGGGGTCACTCGACACCAGGTGTGTCGCACCGAGCCAGGCGGTCTGCCCGTCGGGCTCCGTCTCCCACGCGGACTCCCACCAGAACGGATCCGTCGCACCCAGCACAGCTGGCATCGTGGTCATATCGCGCTCGCGGGTGGACAACAGCTGCGCTGGCGACGGATAGGTGTGCAGCGACGACGCCATCTGGATCACAGTGCCGTGGACACTGTCGGGCATGACGAAGGCCTCACGCCATCCTGGATGGTCGTAGCTCTCCCCCACGACCTTGAGCCCGAGGTCACGCGCACCTACGACTGCCTCCACGAGATCGGGGACCGTGATAGTGATGTGGTGCGGTCCCTCGCCGAACGCCTCAAGGAAACGCGTGAGGAACCCTGGCCCGGTCGGCTCCAACAGCTCCACGCGCGCACCGTGCTCAACGGTGCCCGCGTACAGCAGCAGGTAGCGGAACTCCGACAACACCTCCCCCACGATCGGGACGGCGCCGAAGTCCCGTCGTAGCCGCTTGGCATACGTCAGCGCGTCGGCGACCGCGAAGGAGGTGTGGTCGAGGTCGAAGGTCACACCAAGTGAACCTAGTTGAGGTAGCCGTTCGGGTTCAGCACGTACTTCGTGGCCGCACCTGCGTCGAACTCGGCGTATCCACGCGGCGCCTCCTCGAGCGGAATCGCCTTGGCGTTCACGTTCGCAGCGATCGACACGCGGTCGTGCAGGATCGCCTGCATCAGGGCACGGTTGTACTTCATGACCGGGCACTGGCCCGTCGCAAACGACAGCGACTTGGCCCACCCGGTACCGAGGCTCAGCGACAGCGCGCCCTTCTTCGCGGCCTCGTCGATGCCGCCCGGGTCGCCGGTCACGTAGAGGCCGGGGATACCGAGGGCACCGCCGGCACGGGTGATGTCCATCAGGTCGTTGAGCACCGTGGCCGGCGCCTCGCCCGCTCCGGCGCCATGACCCCGCGCCTCGAAGCCGACGGCGTCGATGCCGCAGTCGACCTCGGGCACGCCGAGGATCTGCTCGATCTGCTCGAGCGGGCCGCCCTTGGTGAGGTCGACCGTCTCGCAGCCGAAGCTGCGTGCCTGGGCCAGGCGACCCTCGTTGAGGTCACCGACGATCACGCACG
>JBQCDC010000407.1:0-9724 GCA_051961575.1 Marmoricola sp. | reverse complement strand
CCTCCCTCCTCTCCCCCCCTCCCGCCCCCCACCCCCCCCCGCGCCCCCCCCCCCCCCCCCCCCCCCCCCCGTTAAACTGCCACCGCTCGCGGGAGTGGTTAGCCTTTGCCAATGCCTAAAAGCGACCCGTTGGCCTGGTTGAACGGTCTCGAAGGGGTGCCGTCGGCCTTCGCGGCCACTCGCGACGGAATCGACGTGCTGCTGCGCGACCGCGGAATGCGGCAGACCACTGCCGAGCAGACCGCCGAGTCGCTCTTGCGGGGTGCCCACGCCTCGGCCGTGCTCGAGGGATCCGCCAGCACTCTTGAGGAGGTTCGCGAGGGTGCCGGAGATGAGACCGCCGGCGCGGCGGTTCGGGTCAGCACCGAGCTGCTGGGTCTGGCGCCGCTGCTCGCCACCTCGCCGCTGCAGGTTTTCGCGCGCCTGCACAGCCTGGCCGCCGTCGGCACCGTCGCTGACGATGACCTCGGTCGCCCGGCGGGCCCGGAGGCGGCGGACCGGTTGAACACGTTGGCGCGCACGCTGGTGTCCACCGAGTCTCCCGCGCTGATGGTCGCCGCCCTGGCCCACGCGGAGCTGGCGACCGTCGGCGCCTTCGCCTCCCATAACGGGATCGTCGCCCGCGCGGCCGAGCGCCTGATCATGGCTGCCCGCGGCGTCGACCCCTTCTCGGTCACGATTCCCGAGGCCGGGCACCTCGGTGTTCGCGAGGCCTACGAGTCGAATCTGCGTGGCTACCGGAGCGGTGGACAGGCGGGTCTGCGGTCCTGGCTGCTGTATGCCGCGGAGGCCTACGCGCTCGGCGCGGAGCGCTCGCCGGTGCGGGAGCAATAATCCGTCGAAGTCGGTCAAAGTCAAGGTCGGATTGCCCTTGTTGTCGTCCGGTTGCGGGCGTACAAAAGGGGGTAAGCAACAACTCAAGACCAGCACACGGATCCGGTACCCACGCGGCGAACTACCCTTCTGAACAGGGCGTTGACCTGCCGGGATATTCCCGGGGCAACAGTTAGTGGATGCACGCCTGGTAGCCCGATCCCGTGTGCTTTGAAGCGGCGCCGCCTCGTCCCCCAGGAGACGGCGTCGCTTGTCGTGTTCTTGGGCTCTTCACTTTCCCGATTCGCCTGCGGAGAAGCGCCGCGTCTTCCTAGCCTTCCCGTATGTCCGCCCGCCGCTATGAGTCCCTCGACGGGCTACGCGGCATCGCGGCGCTGGTGGTGGTCGTGCACCACGCTCTCTTCACCTCAGCAGCCTTCTCGGGCGTCTACTTCGGGCGGCGCGCACCGGTCGACGGGTTCGCCTACGCCCTCACCTACAGCCCGCTCCATCTGCTCTGGGACGGGAAGGCTGCGGTCACCGTCTTCTTCGTCCTCTCCGGGTTCGTCTTGGCGCTGCCTTTCGACGGGAGTCCGCGTCCGTCGTGGATCGGCTACTACCCACGGCGCCTGGTGCGCATGTTCCTCCCGATCTGGGCAGCGGTCCTCGTCGCGCTCGCCCTGGCGACGATCGTTCCCCGCCGAGATGACTTCGGATCTCTCTGGATGAATCTGCATGCCGATCAGGTGTCCCTGGGCGGTGCGCTGCATGACCTGGCCGTGGTGCGCGGCGCGACCAACCTCGACACCCCGCTGTGGTCGATGCAGTGGGAGGTCTACTTCTCCGCGTTGTTGCCGCTGTTCGTCGTCCTCGGCCTCAGCTGGTTCCGGCGGGCATGGCTGCTCAAGGCGGCGTTCGCCTGCGTCGCCGGCGGCTTCGGGTCCCTGCTCGTCCTCACCAATCACCTGGGGACGGCGGACTTGGCGCTCAAGTACCTGCCGATCTTCGCGGTCGGTGTCTGTCTCGCGTCAGCGAGGGATCGGATCGCCGCGGTTCTGGGACGGATCGGTCGTGTGCCCGCGATCCTGATGGCGGTCTGCGCGCTGCTCATGATCAACGCGGAGTGGACGTCGCAGAGCGTGGGCACCAACGACGGAGCCTTGTTGCTCGCCAGCATGGTCTCGGTCGTCGGCGCCGCGCTGCTGGTGGCGTTGTTCGTGGGCTCGCCGGTCATCGGGCGGCTGGGCACGACCCGAGGCGCGCGATGGTTGGGGCTGATCTCGTTCAGCCTCTACCTCATTCACGAGCCGATCGTGGTCTCGATCAAGAACCTGCTGCCCGGCCTCGACGCGGTCGGTGTCCTGGTGTTGTCGGTGGCGTTCTCGTTGCCCGCTGCCTGGGTCTTCTTCAGGGTGGTCGAGGCGCCTGCCCATCGGGTTGCGCGACGAATCGGCGGGCTGATCGAGCACCGTCTAATCTCGACCCATGCCGATGACCGTGTCCGACGCCCGCAGCCGCATCACCCAGCTCCTTCCCCAGCTTCGCTCGGATCTTGAGGCCCTGGTTCGGATCGAGTCGGTCAGCGCCGACCCGGCCCGCTTGGGCGAGGTCGAGAAGTCGGCGGAGATGGTGCGGTCGCTCTTCGAGGCGGAGGGCTGCACGGCGCGGATCGTGCGCCACGGCGCCGACGGTCCGCCCGCGGTCATCGCTCGCAAAGAGGGTCCGGCCGGCGCACCGACGGTGCTCCTCTATGCCCACCACGACGTGCAGCCCGAGAACGACCACGCCGATTGGGACACCCCGCCCTTCGAGCCCACCGAGCGCGGCGATCGCCTCTATGCCCGCGGAGCCGCGGACGACAAGGCCGGCGTCATCGCGCACCTGGCGGCCCTGCGGGCGTTCGGCGATGAGCTGCCGGTGACCGTCGTCGCCTTCATCGAGGGTGAGGAGGAGGTCGGCTCGGTCACCCTGACCCCGCTCCTGGAGGAGTACAAGCAGGAGCTCGCCGCCGACGTGATCGTGATCGCCGACTCGGGCAACTGGGACATCGGCGCGCCCGCACTGACGACCTCCTTGCGTGGGCTCGTCCGCGTCGACGTCGAGGTTCGCACCCTGGCTCACGCGGTGCACTCCGGGATGTGGGGCGGCCTCGCCCCTGACGCGCTCATGGCGCTGGTCCGCCTTCTCGACAGCCTCTACGAGGCCGACGGCAGCCTCGCCGTGGAAGGTCTCCACTCCGGTCCGGCGGCCGACGTCGACTATCCCGAGGCTCGTCTGCGGGCGGAGTCGGGCGCGCTTCCCGGCACCCAGTGGATCGGGAAGGGGAGCGCGGTCGAGAGGCTCTGGACCCAGCCGAGCCTCACGATCACCGGCATCGATGCCCCCAAGGTCGACGGCGCCTCGAACACCCTGACGCCCGCCGCGTGCGCCAAGCTCGCGCTCCGCACCGCGCCGGGCGACACCAGCGCGAACGCCGCGGCGCGCCTCGAGGAACATCTCAAGAAGCACGCCCCCTGGGGCGCCGAGGTCAGCGTCACCCTGGTTGACGCCGGTGAGGCGACCCAGATCGACGCGACCGGTCCGGCCTACGAGGCTGCACGTCAGGCCTTCAAGGATGCCTGGGACGGCACCGACGCCGTCGATATGGGCGTGGGTGGCTCGATCCCGTTCATCGCCGAGTTCCTGGAGAGCTTCCCGAAGGCCTCGGTGCTGGTGACCGGCGTCGAGGACCCCGACACGCGCGCCCACGGTCCGAACGAGGGGCTCCATCTGCCCGAGTACGAGCGGGTGCTCGTGGCGGAGCTGCTCATGCTCGCCAACCTCGGCGGTTGAGGAGGCGCGAAGCGCCGTCACGAAACCCTGACGATTCGGCTGGATGACCTCGCGCCCGTAGAATCGCCACCGTGGCAAGCGCCGAACCCACCCGGGCCCGCCGACGAGGCGATGGCCGTCTTACCCACGAACTCGACCCCAGCGACACCGCCCCGCAGGACGCCTGCGGTCTCTTCGGTGTGTGGGCGCCCGGCGAGGACGACTCCAAGAAGACCTACTACCGCATCTACGCGCTGCAGCACCGTGGTCAGGAGTCCGCCGGCATCGCGGTGAGCAATGGTCGCCAGATCCTCGTCTACAAGGACATGGGCCTGGTCAGCCAGGTCTTCGACGACTCGACGCTCGACTCGCTCAAGGGCCACATCGCGGTTGGCCACGCCCGTTACTCGACGACCGGCGCGAGCACCTGGCACAACGCGCAGCCGACGTTCCGCCCGACCGAGGACGGCTCGATCGCGCTGGTGCACAACGGCAACCTGATCAACACCGCCGAGCTGTCCGAGATGGTCGAGACCATGCCGAGCGACCGCGGCGAGCTCGAGATCCACACCCGCAACCTGGAGACCAGCACCAACGACACGTCCTTGGTGACCGCCCTCCTTGCGCACCACCCGGACACCAGCCTCGAGGAGCGGGCGGTCGAGCTGCTGCCGCAGATCCGCGGCGCGTACTGGTTCGTCTGGATGAACGAGGACACCCTCTACGCCGCTCGTGACCCGCAGGGGATCCGGCCGCTCGTGCTCGGCCGCCTGGAGCGTGGGTGGGTCGTGGCCAGTGAGACTGCGGCCCTCGACATCGTCGGCGCCTCCTTCGTCCGTGAGATCGAGCCGGGCGAGATGGTCATCGTCAACGAGGACGGCCTACGCACCCGACGGTTCGCCGAGCCTGCGCCGAAGGGCTGCCTGTTCGAGTTCGTCTACCTCGCGCGTCCGGACACGCGCATCTCGGGCGAGCGCGTGCACAGCGTGCGGGTCGAGATCGGACGTCGCCTCGCGAAGAGCGCACCGGTCGAGGCCGATCTGGTCATCCCGGTCCCGGAGTCCGGCACCCCCTCCGCGATCGGCTTCGCCGAGGCGTCCGGCATCCCCTACGGCACCGGCCTCGTCAAGAACTCCTATGTCGGGCGCACCTTCATCCAGCCGAGCCAAACGATCCGTCAGCTCGGCATCCGGCTCAAGCTCAACCCGCTGCGCGACGTGATCGAGGGCAAGCGGCTGGTCGTCGTGGACGACTCCATCGTGCGCGGCAACACTCAGCGCGCCCTCGTGCGGATGCTGCGCGAGGCGGGCGCGCGCGAGGTGCACGTGCGCATCTCGAGCCCGCCGGTCAAGTGGCCCTGCTTCTACGGCATCGACTTCGCGACGCGCGCCGAGCTCATCGCCAACGGCCTGTCGACCGACGAGATCTGTGAGTCCATCGGCGCCGACTCCTTGGCCTACATCGACCTCGACGAGCTGGTCGATGCGAGCAAGCAGCCGAAGGACGAGCTGTGCCGCGCCTGCTTCGACGGCGTCTACCCGATCGAGTTGCCCGACCCGGAGCTGCTCGGCAAGAGCCTGCTCGAGGGCAAGGTCTGCGGCGTCCCCGCCGACGTTCAGCCCCTCGGCGCCCTCTCCCAGCCATAAGGACCCCATGAGCACCTACGAAGCAGCAGGCGTCTCCATCGACGCCGCGGACCGCGCTATCGACCTGATGAAGGAATGGGTCGAGAAGGCCCGCCGCCCCGAGATGCTCGGTGGCCTCGGCGGCTTCGCCGGTCTCTTCGATGCCAGCGCGCTCACCAAGTACCGCCGCCCGCTGCTCGCCACCTCCACCGATGGCGTCGGCACCAAGGTCGCGATCGCGCAGAAGATGGACAAGCACGACACGATCGGGTTCGACCTCGTCGGCATGGTGGTCGACGACCTGGTGGTGTGCGGCGCCGAGCCGCTCTTCATGACCGACTACATCGCCACCGGCAAGGTCGTCCCCGAGCGCATCGCGGCGATCGTCAAGGGCATCGCCGAGGCCTGCTCGGAGGCGGGTTGCGCGCTCATCGGCGGCGAGACGGCCGAGCACCCGGGCCTCCTGTCACCCGACGAGTACGACATCGCGGGTGCGACGACGGGTGTGGTCGAGGCCGACGAGCTTCTCGGCGCGGATCGCGTTCAGGCCGGCGACGTGGTCATCGCGATGGCATCGAGCGGGCTCCACTCCAACGGCTACTCACTGGTGCGCCACGTGTTCTTCACCCAGGCGGGCTGGGAGCTCGACCGCCACGTCGACGAGCTCGGCGGAACCCTCGGCGAGGAACTGTTGGTCCCGACCAAGCTGTACACCAAGCCGTGCCTCGAGTTGGCTCGAACGACCCAGACCCACGCGATGTCCCACGTGACCGGCGGCGGTCTGGCCGTGAACCTCGAGCGAGTCATGCCCGCGCACCTGAGTGCGACCATCGACCGCTCTACCTGGGTCCTCCCGCCCATCTTCGGGCTGGTCCGGGACACGGGCAGCGTCCCCGTCGCCGACCTGGAGCGCACGCTCAACTGCGGTGTGGGCATGGTGGCGCTCGTGGATCCTGCGGACGCCCAGTCGGCGATCGACCTTCTCGCCGCGCAGGGCGTCTCGGCTTGGGTCGCCGGTGAGGTCACCGCCGAGCAGGGTGGCAGCGTCACCCTCGTCGGCGAGCACCCCTAACGGAGGTTGAGGAGCGGACGAAGTCCGCGTCACGAAACCCCTTAAGCGCTCCGCTGCCCGATCAAGTGCGCCTTCACTAGGTGCATGTCCGTTTCGATGGATTCCATTCGGTGCTCGACGTCCGTGAATCGCGCACCGACGACGTCGAAGCGACCATTCATCTCCGAACGCAGCGCCCCCATCTCCGAACGCAGCGCCCCGATGTCGGACTTCAGCGTCTTGGCGAACAACCCAAGAGCGGTAAACATCAACGTGCTGAACACGCCGATCATCGCCCACACCTGAGCACCGTCCACTTCCCCCACCCTTCGATTGTCACGTAGAACTGTCGACTCTGCCAACCCATTGGGCGTGACGCGGTGAGCCACGGTCAGATCCTGTGGACAACTACCTTGTGAGGCGCTTGTGGATCGGCCGGCGGCACCGGTTCGCAAAACCTGGTGTCCCGAATCCTGTGCCCTATGTGCGGGAACTGCCGGACGCCGGGTAGGCTCATCCTCACGAAGAGATGAGATCCGACCGGAGGCCTTGGAGCCCCGGCCAAGTGTGCGAGGGGGTCGACCCATATGGGGCGCGGCCGTGCTAAAGCGAAGCAGACCAAAGTCGCTCGCGATTTGAAGTACCAGACTCACAACACGGACTTCGGTGCGTTGGCGCGTGAGCTTCATGGTGACGAAGAGCCCGAGGACACCGTCGACGAGGTCGACGAAGCCGAACTCGACAAATGGGCGGATTACGATCCGTCGAGGGACTGAGTCCCTCCCCTTACCTTCAGCGTTGAAGTAGGGGCTGGGGCCTACTTCAACGCCGTGTTGGGCTCGCCGTTGAGCAGCCCTGTGCCCGCGATGGTGCACGTTCCGCTCTTCGGCGTACCCGCGTTATAGGCCTGGCGCAAGCAGTCGCGCAGGGCGAGCTGGCCCCAGTAGTTCGGGTGCAGCGACTCCTGGATGTAGTAGTCGCTGTTCGCGGTGCTGATCGTGCGGATCTGGTTGATCCACTCCGTCTTGTCCACGGCCCCTGGCTGCGTCCAGGAGGTGAGGCCCTTCTCCTCGAGCAGGCCGACGGTGTTCTCGCAAAGGCGCCGGCCGTTGAAGGCGGCGGAGACGTTGAGCGTCTTCACGTTGGTCAGGCCGCTGGCCGTGATCGCCCCGAAGACCGTGTTGTTGATCGTGGGGAGCAGCGTCGCGTTCGCGTAGTCCGCGTCGGCGTTCCAGAAGCCGCAGCCGCCGGTGCTCTGACGGGTGTAGCCGCTCTGGCTGTAGCGGAAGCCAGAGCTCGACGGGATGGGCGACGGGTAGTTCTGCACCATCAGGGTCCAGGCGTTGTCGGCATACCCAGCATTGCGCATCGCCTGACGGATGTTCTGCAGTGCGGTGGCGATGTGGGCCTTGACCGTCGCGACGTTCGAGGACGACATCGCGTTGGTGACCACGCTGTCGTTCTTGCAGTAGGAGGGCCACCAGCTCGGCGTGGTGAGGAAGTCGGTCACGCAGTCCTGGACGATGGCGCCGAAGTTGAAGTCGTTGCCGCCGATCGACAGCGCCACCATCGTGACGTTGTGGGAGCTCGCGAAGTTCTGGAGCATCAGCGCCTGACCCTGGCCGGCCGACCCGTTGTAGAAGTCCAGCCCCGGCTTGAAGTAGCCGTTGCTGTCGCTCGGCACCGTCGATGTCTGTGCTCCGGAGCAGGCCAGGTTGAGGCCGTTGACGCCTCCGCCGAGGTAGATCTCGGCCGAGTGGCTGCGGTGACATCGATAGATGGTCTCGGCCGTGTTCGTGGCGTTGTCGTAGTAGGCGGTCGAGCCCAGGGCATCCATGCCCGCCTCACCGTTGTTGGTGTTGCCGGCCCAACGGCCCGCCTCGCCGGAGATGTAGGAGTCCCCGACCGACACCACCCAGGGGCTGCCGGCTCCGGGCCCATCCGCGTGGGCGGCCGGCACGAGTGCCAGCACGGACGCACTGGCGGCAAGGGCCCCCGCGGCGATTCCGGACAACAGACGAGCGACGCGTAGACCAGCCATGTGCTACCCCTGACCCTAGGTGAGCTCGGGCTGTCGGATGTGACGCCCATCACGCAATGTAGGGGCGATCGGAGGGCTTGGGAAGGTGCAGATACCCGTGAGTAACGACGAAACCGCAGGGGCGCCTTCGCGTTCCCTGCGGTTTCGGGTGGTGGCCAGGGGCGGGGTCGAACCGCCGACCTACCGATTTTCAGTCGGTCGCTCGTACCAACTGAGCTACCTGGCCGTGGCCTTGACGGCCGCGGGCAACCATACCGTAGCCATATGCCCGCACGCGATTCGGGAAGAAGGGGTGGATTCCCCTATGCTTGGGCGGCCCCAAGAGTTCGCTCAACGGGCAGGCCCCCATCGTCTAGCGGCCTAGGACGTCGCCCTTTCACGGCGGTAGCACGGGTTCGAATCCCGTTGGGGGTACAGAACGAGTCTCGGTCAACCGAGACTCGTTCCCGCGAGGCCTTTGGCCTCGCGCATGGTTGCGGTAGGGCCCCGCCGCTCATTCAAGAAACTCGATGAAGAGTCGGAAAAGCTCGGATTGGCTGGTCACGCCGAGGCGTTGATAGGCGTTGTGGCGGTGCAGCTTCGCGGTGCCTTCGGTGATGTGAAGCTCCCGAGCCACGGACTGATTGCTGTGGCCCCGCAGAATCAGGTTGATGACGCGGAACTGCGCGGGCGTCAATTGGGGCGAGAAGGCCTTCTCGAGCATCGACTCGACCTCCGCGCCGCGGGCCTGGTCGGAGATGATCGAGGTCAGCTCGGAATGGCGTTGGACCAGTCCGCTCACCAGCGGCGCGAGCTCTGAGAGTGCCTCGAACTCCTCGGTCGAATAGGGGGAGGACGTCGTGCTGCGCATCAGTGAGTAGGTGGCTCGCCAGTGGTCGGCGAGGGTCACGATGTATCCGATCTCCTCGACGAGGGTCCCGGACTCGTCGGAAATGCATGGATGCACCTCATTCGACGCCGCGAAGTCGGAGGCGAAGAACTCGTCGGGTGCGATCTCCGACATCCGCCAGAGGCCGTCGGCAACGTCGCTCGTGCATGCCACGTAGAAAGGGTCGAGCAGGTAACCGCCTTTGAGGTACGAGCTCAAGGCCGTGCGCGAAACTCCCGCGCTGTACCCGTCGTGGATCAGGAGAGCCGGCGACGTGGGATGGAACGCGAAGATGCAGGTCATGTCGAACGGCGCGCGACCGCGGAGGAATTCATCGGAGGCGGGTCCGAATCCGGGGCTGCCCAACTCGGAGACGATCCCCGAACCGCCTTGTAGATCAGGCGAAAGCACGCCAACGACTCCTCGCCAAGAGTTATGACTTTCGGTATATGGATCGGCCCAGCCTATCCGCCTAGTGTCCTGGATCACACCAGTTCGGCAGCGCCGGCGACCAT
>JBQCDC010000406.1:0-2344 GCA_051961575.1 Marmoricola sp. | reverse complement strand
CGACTTCCTCGCGGTGGCGACCGGGTAGCGCAGGGTCAGGCGGCCGCTCATGGCTGCGTCGGCGGGGACGACATCCGCCATCGGGATGCCGTCGAGAGTGCGCGTCAGGTACAGCAGGCCCGCGCATTCGGCGTAGGTCGGAACCCCGGACGAGATCGCGTGGCGCAGGCTCCGCAGCAGCCTGCGGTTGGACGCGAGCTCGGTCGCGTAGACCTCAGGGAAGCCGCCGCCCAGGTAGATCGCGCGTGTGCCCTCGGGGGGGGAAGAGTCGACGAGCGGATCGAACGTCACGACCTCGCACCCGGCCGCCTCGAGCAGTTCGTCGGTCTCCGGGTAGCGGAAGGTGAAGGCGCGCCCGCTCGCGACGGCGACCACGGGGTGGCCCGACACGGGCGCCACCTGCGATGCGGGATCCCACGCATCGCCCTCGAGCGCCGCTGCCCGGCGTGCGACCTCGACGACGGCGTCGAGATCCACGTGCTTCGCGACCTCCTGGCCCATCAGTTCGATGAGCTCCGCCGATGCGTCGCGCTCGGCGGCGGGGACCAGACCGAGGTGTCGCGACGGTGCCGCCAGCAATTCGTTGCGCGGCAGAATTCCGAGGACCGGAAGGCGGAGCGATCGCTCGATCTCCTCGACATTGCGCGCGGACCCGGCGCGGTTCAGGATGACGCCCGCGATCTCGACGTCGGGATCGAAGGCGACCATGCCCGCCGCGATCGCGCCGGCCGTCCGGGACATTCGCGCGACGTCCATGACCAGCACGACGGGGGAGCGGGTGAGCTTGGCGACGTGGGCCGTCGACGCGAAGCCGTCCTGGCCGATGCGGCCGTCGTAGAGGCCCATCACCCCTTCGATGACGGCGATGTCGGCGCCTCGAGCTCCGTGCAACAGGAGAGGGACGATCCGCTCCTCGCCGACGAGGTGCGGGTCGAGGTTGCGGCCCGGTCGGCCTGTGGCGAGCGCGTGGTAGCCCGGGTCGATGTAGTCCGGTCCCACCTTGTGGCCGCTGACCTCGAGACCTGTCGAGCGGAGTGCGGCCATCAGGCCGGCGGCGACGGTGGTCTTTCCCTGGCCAGTAGACGGTGCAGCTATGAGCACGCGCGGCAGCGGTTTCGTGACGCCGCTTCGCGGCTCCTCAACCTCCGAGGTCACCACTCGATGCCCTTTTGGCCCTTCTGCCCGGCGTCCATCGGGTGCTTGATCTTGGTCATCTCGGTGACCAGGTCGGCGACCTCCACGACCTCGGGGGCGGCGTTACGCCCGGTGATCACGACGTACTGATGTCCAGGGCGGTCACGCAGGAACTCGGCGACCTCGGTCGCATCGATCCAGCCCCACTTCATCGGATAGGTGAACTCGTCGAGGATGTAGAGGTCGTGCTCCTCGGCGAGGATGCGGCGCTTGATCTCGTCCCAACCGTCACGCGCGGCCTGGGCGTGGTCCTCGTCCGAGCCCTGCTTGCGGCTCCACGACCAGCCCTCGCCCATTTTGTGCCACTGCACGGGCCCACCCTGACCGGTGTCCTCGTGCAGCTGCCCGAGCGCCTTGAACGCGGTCTCCTCGCCCACCCGCCACTTGGCGGACTTCACGAACTGGAAGACCGCGATGTTCCAGCCCTGGTTCCAGGCGCGGAGGCCGAGACCGAAGGCGGCGGTCGACTTCCCCTTGTTCTCGCCCGTGTGCACCATCAGCAGCGGGCGGTTGCGACGCTGGCGCGTGCTGAGCCCGTCGTCGGGCACGTTCAGCGGTTGTCCTTGTGGCATCAGGCCACTCCTCTCATGCGGTCTTGCACGACGTCTTGCAGCGCGACCGCGCTCACGTCCTCGACGGACAGGTGCTCGGCACGCAGGCGTTCGGCGAGCTCGCGAGCAAGTCCGAACCGCAGCGGGCCGCTCTCGCTGTCCACCACGACCGTGGTGACGCCGAGCGATGCGAGGTGGTCGGCTGCCTGCAGCGATCGAGCCACTCCGTCAGGTCCGTCGGTGGCGCGTCCATCGGTCACGACCACGAGCAGCGGGCGCGTGTGGGGATCCCGCAACCGTTCACGTCGGATGACCCTGGCTGCTTCAAGAAGGCCGGCCGCGAGCGGGGTGCGCCCGCCGGCGGGAACCTCGTCGAGGCGGACCGCGGCGGTATCGACCGAGCGTGTCGGCGGCAGCACGAGCTCCGCTGCGTTCCCGCGGAACGTCACCAGCCCGACCTTGTCGCGACGGCGGTAGGCGTCGAGCAGCAGCGACAGGATCGCGGTCTTGACCGCCGTCATCCGCTTGCGTGCCGCCATGGACCCCGAGGCATCGACGCAGAAGAGGACCAGGTTGGCTTCCTGCCCGATCCGGATCGC